>RZYD01000128.1 GCA_009930445.1 Bacteroidia bacterium
GGCCACAATTTCTGTAATTGCCCGTCAGTTAGGACGTAAAAGTCTGATTATTTATCTTCTTTCCATTAGTGTTGGCGCCTTGTTGGCCGGACTGGCCATCGACTTTTTTTTGCCACCAGCATGGTTCTTCAATCCATTGCAATTTCATGAAGGGCATACCCATCAGGTGTTTTCCGGTGGATTTCTTAACTTAAGCGCAGCCCTGTTAATTATGCTTATGACTTATGTGTTTATTCATACACGCTATCAGAAAATCTCAAAAAGTAATACGACAAAAAACCAAGGTGCAATAACAAAAATTCGTGTCAGGGGCATGACTTGTGCCCATTGTAAAGCGATGGTTGAAAGCGCATTATCTTCCATTGACGGAATTGCAGAAGCAACGGCTACCCCAAAGTCAGGAGAAGTAATCCTTAAGGGTAACTTCCCTTCCGAAAAAAAAATCCTTGAAGTGATACAACGCGCCGGGTATCAGTATGAAGGAAAGATAAAATGATCGCTTTCCAGCGGGGATTACACGCGCGATTGCAGAATTTTTACGATAGTGTCAAAATCCATATCCTGATGTTCGCCCAAAGGCAATGAATCCTGGTTTTTCAGTGCTTCGGCAACCCGGTGCGGAACGTCTTCCTGGATCGCAAACTCACTGATTTTGGTTTTTGCTCCCAGTCCGCGAAAAAAACTTTCTGTTTTTTCTATTGCCTGGTTAATGCGATCATCTTCAGAACCTTTAGTTATACCCCAGATACGGTCGGCATATTGCAGGAGTTTTTCTTTTTTATTTTCACGCATAACATCCATTACTCCGGGTAAAACAATTGCAAGTGTTATGGCATGGTCTATTTCATAGTAGGCCGTGAGAATATGCCCAATACCATGGGTTGACCAATCGGAGGTAACCCCACAACTGATCAGCCCGTTGAGGGCTAGTGATGAGGCCCACATAATATTCCCTGCGATATCGAGGTTATCGGGTTCTTCCACATATGTTTTCCCCAGGTCGATTAATGTTCTCAGAATCCCTTCTGCCAGGTTGTCGCTGATATAGGCCCCTGCAGGATAAGTAAGATATTGTTCCATGACATGGGCAAATGCGTCGATTACTCCATTGATCCGCTGCGGCTCAGGGAGAGTTTTGGTTGTGGCAGGTTCAAGAATGGCAAATTGCGGTAATAATTTTGAACTTCCAAACGAGTTTTTTTGTTTGATTTCCCGACGTGAAATTACTGCATTCCCATTCATCTCGGAACCTGTTGCAGGGAGTGTCAGAACACAACCTATTGGCAATGTAAAAGAAGGTTTTGCTTTCCTTGAAAGAAAATCCCACGGGTCGCCGGCATATTTTGCTGCCGAAGCAATAAATTTTGACCCATCGATAACCGAACCACCCCCTACTGCAAGGATAAACCCAATTTGGTTTGAGCGACAAAAATCAGCGGCTTTGCACAACGTTTCAAATTCCGGATTGGCTTCAATTCCACCAAACTCATACAATTTGCGTTTTGGAAGCGCAGCAATTACCCGATCGTATATGCCGTTACGCTTGATGCTTCCCCCTCCATACGTAATCAGGATTTTTTTGTCACGTGGAACTAAAACAGAAAGCTTTTCAATGGAACCATCACCAAATACAACCTCTACCGGGTTGTGGAAAGTAAAATTTTTCATAACAATTCTGCATTTAACCTTATTGCCATACAAATGTAATCAAATATTTTAATATTACCTGATTTGCTGAAACAGAAACAAAAATCAGCCTTTCTCCCGTAACTAACTTTGCTTAATTCCGTAATTCATTTATCCCTTTCAAGGCGAACCTTGTTTTTTTTTGCTGCTTTCCGGATACCTCTTTTGTTCGAAATCGAAGAAATAAATGGTTGCTTTTAAGAATTAATTGTATTTTGTATCGCTTTTTCAGAAACGATTTTTATGGTAACTGATTTTGTAATCCGGCTGCTGAAATTAAATGATTAAATAGTGCATAATGTTGAAAAATAAAAAGTTAAATATTTCAATAACCGAACCAGACGACCCGCAGTTAACGGTACTTATTAATTATATTCCGGATCCGGTGTTTATTGTCGATCACGAAACAGCCATTTTTGCATTGAATCAGGCTGCAGAAAAGTTCCTTGGCCTTCCGAAAGAAAAAATTTTACATCGTTCACTAAAAGATTTTTTATCAGATGGCAGCAACCAAAAAATCCGGCATCTCGTGCAGGATGAAAACACTTCACCTTCCAATAATGAAATTACCCTGATAAGTATACTGTATGGCCCAAAGGAATTTCTTACGGAAATAAAAACCCATACCTGTTCTGGCAAAAAGGTGCATTTTATTTTTTTTACTGCAATCCGGCAGGGCGACGCAGATACATTACTCGATAAGATGGTACTGGAGGCGAACAGGGAGATGGAGCGAAACCTGCGTCGACAAGAAATATTATCTGAGATTTCGCTGGCAATTAACACCCCTGGAAGTTTTGAAAAAAACATAAATCACGCTATTGAAATCATTGGCACGTATACTAATGTAAGCAGGGTTTATATTTTTGAGAATGATGAAACCGGTGAGGTAACCCGAAATACTTTTGAATGGTGTAATGAAGGAATTGCGCCACAAAAAGATGAATTGCAAAATGTTCCGTATGCGATTATTCCCTCCTGGCGAAAAATACTTCTGGATGAGGGAATGGTCTTTTCGCAGGATATCAGCACATTGCCAACTGACGTTCGTGCAATTCTCGAACCTCAGCATATTTTGAGTATTGTTGTTTTACCCCTTTTTTTTCAGGATCGTTTTATGGGGTTTATGGGATTTGATGAATGCACTAACCACAGGAAGTGGTTGCGTTCGGAGATTGAACTTTTGAAAACAGTAACCCACATGACCTCCAATTCCTTTCAGCGGCGAAATGCAGAGGAATCGCTCCGAAAACGGGAACAGGAAAACAGGGCAATTATTGATTCTATTCCGGATATTATTTTTCATTTTGATGATTCAGGCACCTTTCTTAGTTACAATTGTAGCAATGAAGAAGATTTGATTATCCCGGCGTCAGGATTTTTGTATCGGAACCTCTCCGATATTTTTCCCGAAGAATTTGCCACACACATGAAGCAGGCTATACGGGAATGCATTGCCAATGGACGATTTTCTTCCGAATATAAGTTGAATGTTGCTGATCGGGAAAATGATTATGAAGCGCGGTTCATTAAAATGAATGAGAAAGAAGTGATGTGTATAATCCGGGATGTTTCTGAGCGGAAAGAACATGAAAAGCAGCTCCGCATTGCTTTGGAAAACGCTGAGCAAGCCAACCTGGCCAAAAGTCTGTTCCTCGCTAATGTATCACACGAAATCCGTACACCGCTCAATGCCATTTTGGGTTTCAGTGAAGTTCTTATTGATAAAATTGAACAGCCCATTTATAAAAGCCACCTGCGCACCATCATATCGTCAGGGAAAACCCTGCTTCATCTAATCAATGACATTCTGGATCTTTCAAAAATTGAAGCCGGAAAAATTGAAATCGAAAACGAACCCATGCGCCTGGATAGGGTTGTGCATGAGATAAAACAAATTTTTCATACCAAAATATCAGCCAAAAACCTCGTATTCAATGCAACAATCGACAATAACCTGCCTGCCTTTCTTGCCCTTGATGAAGTGCGCATCCATCAGATTCTCTTTAATCTGGTGGGGAATGCGCTGAAGTTTACCGAAAAGGGTTTTGTGAAACTCAATATTTCCGGTAAAATTAGCCGTGATAAAAAACGGGTTAACCTCACTATTCGTGTCGAAGATACCGGAATTGGAATTCCGGAAGCGCAACAGGAAGATATTTTCCTTTCCTTTACCCAACAAAGTGGACAAAGTACCCGAAAATATGGCGGTACAGGATTGGGACTGGCCATAACAAAACGATTGGTAGAAAAATTTAACGGTACCATAACGCTCGACAGTTCTGTGGGGAAAGGATCTGTTTTTTCTGTTTATATTCCTGATATCGAAATAGTTGATGAAGAGCAGGATCAATATTCTGAAATCGACTCTGAAATTGGAAATCTGGAATTTGAACCCGCAAAAATTATGATTGTTGATGATGTGGACTACAATATCGCATTGCTTATCAATCTTACCGCCAGCGAAAATTTTACTTTTATTACGGCTTCCAGTGGTGAAAAAGCACTCGAGATTCTGAAAACAGAAATTCCTGATATCATCTTTATGGATTTACGAATGACGGGAATATCAGGATATCAGGTAACAGAAATACTCAAAAAAAACCCAAAATTTAATGCGGTTCCCGTCATTGCTTTTACTGCTTCCGCGATGACAACATCTCTTCCGGCTATTAAAGCTTTATTTGACGGTTACCTGCGTAAACCCGTTAACAAAAAACAAATCTATTATTTTTTGAAAAAACACCTTGATTATTCTGTCAGGGTGAAAATTTCACCGGTACAGCTGGTCGCAGAAAAAGATCAAAACCTTTCAGAAGAATGTAAAAAACGTTTGCCCGCCATGGTGCAACGACTCGAATCAGAAATGATGCCCCAATGGCTTAAGGTTAAGGATGACCTTATAATCTTTGAAATTCAAAAATTTGTAAAACAATGCAGCGAACTTATTCAGGATTATCCCTGTCAGGTCATGCAGACCTACGTCAGTGCACTAAACGAGAGCATCGACAGTTTCGATATTGACAGCATCGAAACATTATTGCCCAAATTTCCCGAAGAAATCGGCAATGTAAAAAAAATTCTTCAAGATAATAATCTTACGGTATAACAATGAAAGACAACACAAAGGCAACACTTCTTTTAGTGGATGACAACACAAAGAACCTACAGCTTTTAGGCAGTGTACTGCATGAAAACGGATATCAGGTTGCACTGGCAAAAGATGGACCCACCGCTTTAAACAGTGTAAAAAAAGTAAAACCAGATCTTATTCTCCTCGACGTAATGATGCCTGATATGGATGGTTTTGAAGTTTGCAGGCGACTGAAAGAAGAAGCGGAAACGGCCCATATTCCGGTAGTTTTTGTTACTGCAAAAACCGATGTTGATGAAATCGTAAAAGGATTTAATTCCGGTGGAGTGGACTATATTACCAAGCCGTTTAACCGGGAAGAGCTCTTGGTGCGTATAAAAACCCAACTCGACCTGAAGGCTTCGCTTAAAACTATCGAAAAGCAAACACAGGAACTGAAAGAGGCTAACGCCTTGAAAGATAAAGTATTCAGCGTAATTGCCCACGATTTGCGCGGTGCACTGGGTAGTGTCAGAGAATTTGCCAACATGATGACCGATAACCGGATTCAGCTTACAGGGGAAGAGTTGCAGGAGTTTTTCGTGGCCCTTAAGGAACAAGCCGACACCACTTTCGAGCTCCTCGAAAACCTCCTCTGGTGGTCACGGTGCCAGCGAAAAGTCATCTCGCCTTCCCCCGAACAATTCGACATCCGTGAATCTGTTGATAATGTGCAGAAAACGCTTTCGTATCTTATCAATAAAAAGAATATTGTACTAAAAACGGAAGTAAGCCCGGGCATCTATGTGGTGGCTGATCTTCAGCATTTTAACGTGGTAATGAAAAACCTTATCCATAATGCCATTAAATTTTCTCCTCAGGGAGGAAAAATCGAAATTGTGGCTATACCCAAAGAAAATTTAGTGGATATTGAAGTGATTGACCATGGCGTTGGTATTAAACCAGAAGATATGCTCTGTTTGTTTGATCCCAATACCCACTTTTCAACCTACGGTACAGAAGGGGAGAAAGGATCCGGTCTGGGGCTTCAGGTATGCCACGATCTGCTATCCTATTCCGATGGCAAAATTATAGCCAAATCCGAAAAAAATAAAGGCTCGGTTTTTACCGTAACTTTACCCAATGAATTAGTTTAACCCATAATTGTATTACAATGAATAATCCGGATCAATTACATATTCTTGTTCTCGACGACGATAACCTTTACCGAAAACTGGCCAGCTCTATTTTGCGCGCTGATTTTACTGTTTATACTGCCAGTGTCCCCTCAAAAGCATTTGAAATTTTTCAGAACACAAAGGTCGACATACTGATTTGTGATTTTCAGTTGCCGGAAATGAATGGGCTCGAAGTGGTTCGGCGGGTTAAGGATTTATATCCTGATGTGGAAATTATAATGATTAGTGCCGAGGCAACAATGGACACCGTGATTGAAGCACTTCGGCTGGGAGCGGTGGATTTCTTCCGAAAACCATTCAATTTCGACTCGGTGAAAATATCCATTGAAAAAACAAAAAAATTCGTTACCCTGAATTCAAAACTCCGCCAGACAGAACTGAGTAACAAACTGCTCGCAAAAGAACTGAAAGAAAAAGAGGGTTTTGAAATTATCAGCCAGAGCAAAGCCATGGACGACATCAAAAAAATTATGTTTAAAGTGGCGCAGAGTAAGGATACCTCTGTAATTATTACCGGCGAGAGCGGGGTTGGCAAAGAATTGGTTGCCAGGGGTATACATCTTATGAGTGAACGTCACGATCACCATTTTGGTGCAGTGAATATGTCGGCCATCCCTGAATCTCTCTTTGAAAGTGAGTTTTTCGGCCATAAAAAAGGAGCTTTCACTGGCGCAATTTCCGATCGCGCAGGATGGTTTGAAATTGCAGATAAAGGAACGCTATTCCTTGATGAAATTGGCGATATGCCTATGAACCTGCAAATCAAAATGCTCCGTGTACTGGAAGATCGGAAATTTATTAAGGTGGGGTCACAAAAAGAACAAAGCTTTGATGTACGTCTCGTCGCAGCTACGAATAAAGATGTGATGGAAATGAAATCAGGAAAAAATTTTCGCCTCGATCTGTTTCACCGATTGGGCACCTTTGAAATTTTTGTCCCGCCATTACGCGAA
>RZYD01000667.1 GCA_009930445.1 Bacteroidia bacterium
TACTTCATCGGCAAGTGTGTTAACGGGCATCATTCGTTCATTGGCTCCCAGAACCTGGAGCCGTCCAAACTTTTCTGCTGTACTTTTGTCTGCTTGTTGAGCCACAAGAGGATTGGATGCGAACACTAGAAGGCTGAATGTACTTATTAATAAAACCAGCACCGGATTTTGCATTTTTTTTAAAAACGACCTAAACCGGCTGTTTCGGTCTACCATAGCCCAAACCATCGAAAGTATCATCATAAAGTATCCGAGATAGGTCAGCGTTGTACCCGTTGTATCTTTTCGCACGGAGAGGATGGTTCCTTTTTCATCGTTATCGTATGAACTTTGATAAAAACGGTATCCCTTGTATTTTAATATATTGTTCATATAGATATCGAAAGGAAACGAAACGTTTTTCCCGGAATCATTCAAGGTGACCCGGCTTCGGTACGACGAAGGACTTTTCGACCCCGGGTAGCGTTCAAGGATAAAATCATTAAGACACACGGTAAATGGCAGATTATTGCTTTTAGGATGCCATGCTGCGGTTAGACTTCCATTCTCCCAGGAAACCGTGTTTTTCAAATCCGGAGCAAGGGTCGGAGAAATAGGGAGAAAGTAGCTTTCCTTTTCGTCTTTGATTTCAACAAGGATTTGATTTACGGGAGAATCTGTCGGCTTTTGTTCATAGCTGACAATTCCTGAAGGGTTAATTGCTGTGATAACAAAGCGGTAAGAAGTGGTTTCATACACCGAATACAACCCGGCAGGAATTTTTGTTTCCGGCGGAAAAGTTTCAGGCGGCGATGAACTCATCATATAACTTATATACAAGGTATCTGGAGCAATCACAAACAACGAGTCGTGATGATACAGGAAGCGCAGATCTGTGGATTCAGGAGTATTGAATCCGATTGGTATATTTTCAATCCGATAATGTTGATTTTCAGTCATCCCAAGTGCATAGGAATTAATGCCGGCTACAAACACCAGGGCAATTACTGGTTTTCCGTTCTCGGTAGCATGAAGTACGGGTACATTGGATACAGGGAACCAGGATACGGAAAGTAGGGATGACGAGGATCCGGGAATTACCATCTCATCTAATAGTTTAGGGCTACCGGACTGTGGCGGGTAATATTCCCGTGCGATTTGGTTTTCCCCGGAAAAGCAGGCAAAGGAAAAGGCCGAAACCTCTCCAATGAATTGGTTTGAACACTCGCCTTCCCTGATCATCATATTGCCTTCGATGGCAAAGTGTTTTGTAAAGAATGCACCGGCAAGTATGAGCAGGAAAGAAAAATGAAAAATACCTCTGGATATTTTATTTCGTTTGTAGAGTTTAAAATAAAGTATTGCACCGGAAAGATTAATTGCCAGCAGCAGCAGAATAAACTCAAACCACCAAGCCCCATAAACTAC
>RZYD01000668.1 GCA_009930445.1 Bacteroidia bacterium
CCTGATGCTTCAGGTTCTCGACGACGGCGTTCTTACCGATAGTCTGGGCAGAAAAGTGGATTTTAAAAATACCATAATTATCATGACCTCGAATATCGGGTCCCGTCAATTAAAAGATTTTGGAAAAGGCGTTGGGTTTAATACCTCCTCACGTCAGGCAGGTAGCAAAGACTATGCACGTTCTGTGATCGAAAATGCACTAAAAAAATCGTTTGCCCCCGAATTTCTAAACCGAATCGATGACGTGATTATTTTTGATGAATTGCAAAGTGATTCCATACATCAAATTATTGATATTGAACTTTCGCATCTATTCTCCCGGATAAAAGCCATGGGTTATACGCTGGAAGTTACGGAAAAAGCTAAAAATTTCATTGTGGATAAAGGTTGGGATCACCAATTCGGGGCGCGACCCTTAAAACGGGCCATTCAAAAATACGTGGAAGATCCCTTGGCAGAAGAAATGATCAAATCTACGATGCCTGCTGGAAGTAAAATCCTGGCCGACCTTCAGGAAGAGGCACAGGAATTATCTATTTTTATTACGCGTCCTGAAAAACAGTTAAAACATCCGGATCAGGGACTTCTGACAGAAAATAATAATGAATAGTTACAACATGACGCATTTTTAGCGCATTTTCAATATCAAAAAAGGCTGTTCGGGTAAAACCAACAGCCTTTTTTTCTATTTTCCTGTTTTTACTATTCAAGCCTGAAAGCGTCCAAATCTTTATTTTGGAAATTATTAATAAAGCTAACCGTGGCAATATTATCGGCTTTTGCTTTACGAATAAATATTTCTGCTGATTTCGTATACTCCGAATTTCTGTTGGCATCAAGCATCAACAGATAACCGATAATCACATTACCCGCCATCTCAACCAACCGGCGTGCCATAAAGGTAAGATAGTCCTCCATTTCTTCAGCAGCCTCATTCACTTTATGATTTGTTTTTTCAAACTGATCTGTCATTTTCCCAAGCGTCCTGCGCAGGTATTCAAATTCCAGTTTTACCGGCATTTCAGCATATTCATGCATACGTTTCAGATAGGCACCGTTGGTAACCCCGCGGATAGCAGCAACAACCTGAAGTTGGGATGTGCCTTCATAAATATTGGTAATGCGTGCATCACGGAATAACCGTTCCACCGGATAATCCTTCATATATCCGCTTCCGCCATGCACCTGAAGTGCATCGTAGGCGACCTGATTACAGTACTCTGAAGAAAAAAGCTTCAGTAACGGGGTAAAAATATCCGCCAGCTTTTGGTAATACTTCATTTCTTTTCGTTCTTCACTACTCAGGCTGCGTGTTTCCTGAAGAAATCCGTAAGCTTTATAGATATCCACCATACGGCTGGTTTCGTAGAGTAACGAGCGCGCCGCATTCGTTTTTACTTTCATCAT
>RZYD01000669.1 GCA_009930445.1 Bacteroidia bacterium
AAACAAAAACCAACTAAACAAAAAAAGAGAGGACTCCTTATGCTTAATTCTACCACAAATACTTATACCTTAAAACGAAAAATTTTATCTTTTTCAAACAAAATTTCCAGACACCTTTCTAAACCCGAAAGGAAATTCACTGCCGACATTACTTATGGCCTGTTAGCCTCTGGAAGCTGTCTTCTGACTGACGTTGTCGACCAGCTTCATGAATCGTCAAAAAAGATTAATATCGTAGACCGTCTGTCCAGACACTTAGAAAAAGGTACTCCTGGAAAAGCAGTTGCTTCTTATCTGCATACAATTAAAAAATGGGTTCCTGATGAACCAGTCATTCATATCGATGACAGTGATGTGGTAAAACCGGATGGTTACAAATTTGAAGCTCTTGGTATCGTTAGAGATGGTTCCGAAAGCACTTCAACAAAAAACGTTTACAAAAAAGGATATCATGTGACCGAAGCCTGTGTTCTCACGAGCAGCAATCATCCCGTTAGCATTTTTTCAAGAATACATTCTTCCTCTGAAAGAGATTATAAATCTGCAAACACCATCACTTTCCAGGCAATGGAGCAGGGCGCTGCACTCTTTAAAAAAGCAACTTTTGCAATGGATCGTGGTTACGATGATAACAAAATGTTTCTGAAAATGGATGAACTCGGACAAGACTATGTGATACGTCTCAAATCCAACCGCAAGCTTTTGTACCACAATAAATGGACAATGGCTACCGAACTGCGTAACCGACAAAAAGGCAAGGTCAAAACAAACGTATTCTACAAAGGCAAAGACCACGAGGCTTACCTTTCGCATGTCAAAGTACAGATTACTGCATCTAGAAAAGACATTTACCTGGTACTTGTTTATGGCATCACAGAACATCCGATGATGCTAGCCACTAATAAAGAAATCAAATCAAAGGAAGATGTGATCCGAGTTGCAAGAACTTACTTCTCACGCTGGAAAATAGAAGAATATTTCCGTTGTAAAAAACAGATGTTCCAGTTTGAAAACTTTCGCGTAAGAAAGCTCGTTTCGATTAATGCTCTTAATTTTTACATCACCTTATGCATGGCATTTCTCGCTATTATTTCAATGGAATCCGAGACAAATGCACTTAAGGTTTCAATCATAAAATCAGCAAATCCAATAAAGGAAAAAGTTTTTTTCTGCTATTACCGACTAGCAAAAGGTATCTCTGGCATACTGTCGTATGCAAAAGAAGGCGTCAGGCTCTGGTTCCGGACCAAACGTCCGGCATACCGTCAACTTTGCCTTAAGCTGGTCGCTTAGATAGATAAAAGAATAGTTCTCCCAAAGTCCGGTTCCGACGGGGCTTATTAAAGTGCCACTACTCCAGTCACTGTCACTCTGAATAATTCAAAAATTCGATAGATTGGTACTTTG
>RZYD01000670.1 GCA_009930445.1 Bacteroidia bacterium
CGCTGCCTATCAGGCTTATTCCTATAATTTTACCTACGGAAGAATGGGACTCGAAGAAGAAATTTATCAGGATACTATAAAAGAGGGTCTCAACATGAACCTAGAATGGAAAAATCGTCCCAGATCAAAATATCTTAACCGTACCGACTGGATTATTGCCCTTTTTTATAAAACGGTTTGGAGAAGGTATGCGGAGTCCTGATTCTGCCTGCTCCCCTGAACCCTGACCTGAGCCCTGAATATATTTAGCCGCTTTTTTTAAACGCTGCCGTGTTGGACAGGAATAAAGGAAGATTGGGAATAAGAAACTCTTTCCACCTTCCTTCCCTAAGGGCAATTCGTTTAATTTGTGAATTTTTTTTGACCAATACAAGGGTGCTATTTTTAATACACCGTAACTCAAGCTCCTTGTTCGATGGGTTGGACTATTGTTCTAGCACAAAGTGTTGAGAATGAGTTTTGTCCGTAACGGTTATAACTGGATTTCGTGGTGTCGGCCTTCCAAAAAATCCTGAATAATCCGGTATCGTTTAATTTTTCCACTGGAGGTTTTGTGAATCTGGTTCGATTTTATCACCACGAAATGATCAATGTGAATGCCCATATTCCGGCTGAAAAGCGCGGCAATTTGTTCGAATTTTATCCGTGTGTTTTCATTGTCGCTCCCGGCCAGAAAGGCAATGATACTGTCCCGGCCTTTTGCTCTGTCCGGATACCCTCCAATGATAAATTTTCCGTACACCAGATCACATTCTCTGATGGCGTATGCTTCCAGATCATTGGCGTAATAGTTCTTCCCGTGGATGAAAATAATATCTTTGTAACGTCCGGTAATGTATAATGCACCTTCAAAAAGAAACCCCTGGTCTCCGGTTCGAAACCCCCCGGGTTCTCCCTCTGCTTTTGTTTCTGCCGATGTACTGAAATAGCCACGAAAAAGAGTTTCTCCCTGGATACATATTTCTCCCACTTCTCCTTCTTCCAGCCGGTCACCTTTTTTATTCCGGATGGTAAGTGTAATCCCGCGGAGGGGTCTGCCCACATTAACAATACGCTGCACTGGCACTGTATGGTCGTTTTCAGGAATCGCCCTGCCTTCACCCGATAAACGGGTCGGATTGAAAGAACGGATCACTGGTTTTTCCCCCAGTTCGGAAAAGGTAATGGCTAAGGTAGCTTCCGCCATACCATAAACCGGCATCATGGCGCCGGGAGCCAGGCCATGGGGTAGCAGGTTTTCCATAAAATTTTCCATGATTTCCGGCGAAATGGGTTCGGCCCCGTTCAAAATGCCTCGTAAAGCCGATAAATCCAGCGCGGGTAAAGGTTTTCGTTTTATGTGACGATTAATCAGCGCCTGCCCGAAATTCGGACAACCTGTGATGTTTACGCGTTCTTCCGATAA
>RZYD01000671.1 GCA_009930445.1 Bacteroidia bacterium
TGCCATCGGGCAATCGGTGGACGTACGGGTCGACAATGCCGAAGGTGGAATAAAAACATACCAAGGAACGATTACACAAATTGCGGAAAACGCTGAATTCACACCCAAAATCATCCAGACCCGAGAAGAGCGTGTCAAGCTGGTTTACGCAGTGATTATTGAAGTAGAAAACGACGGAACGCTAAAAATCGGGATGCCGGGAGAGGTACATTTTAAATGAAAAACAGGGCTGAAATTGTTGCAGCACAAATCACCAGGTCGTATGGCACCACCGTGGCACTCGACCACATCGTGATGGAGGTGGAAAAGGGAGAAATATTCGGGCTTATCGGCCCGGATGGCGCCGGCAAGTCCACTTTGTTCCGCATTTTCACCACTTTATTACTACCCGACAGTGGAAAAGCTACGGTTATGGGCTATGACTGTGTGACGGATTACAAGGCCATCCGCAACCGGATCGGCTATATGCCCGGGCGATTTTCGCTGTATCAGGATCTAACCGTAGAGGAAAATCTGACCTTTTATGCTACTGTTTTTAAAACTACAATAAAAGAAAACTACGCTATTATCCGAAATATCTATAGTCAGATAGAACCCTTTAAAAACCGAAGAGCGGGAAAACTATCCGGAGGGATGAAACAAAAACTGGCCCTGAGCTGCGCACTGGTGCACCGGCCCGAAATTCTTTTTCTGGATGAACCGACTACAGGAGTAGATGCAGTATCCCGAAAAGAATTCTGGGAAATCCTGCATGGCCTAAAAGCGCAAGGGATAACCATTTTGGTTTCGACGCCCTATATGGATGAGGCCGTACGCTGTGACAGGGTAGGTTTTATACAGAACGGGCAACTCTTCCGCATCGGAGAACCCCGGCAAATTATTCGCTCTTTCCCTCGAAAAGTGTTTAATATCAGCACTTCAGCACCACAAAAATTATTTCTGGCGCTGAGTAAAACCCTGGGAACTCATTCCGTTTTTCGCTTCGGCGGAACATTGCATGTGTATGGCGATGCTTCGTTACAGGTTTTTCTGGCGGCTTTTGCAGCCAATCACCCGGATCTTCAGATTTCTGTTCATGAAACAGAAGCGGGTATTGAAGATTGCTTTATTGAATTAATGAAAGTTTCGCCGACAGCGGCTGAGGCAAAATAAATGATTAACAGTATTTTACGGTAAAAAAATGACAAACACTCCGGTAATTGACGTAAAAGGCCTCTATAAGCGATTTGGAAATTTTATTGCCAATGACAACCTCACCTTTCAGGTATTTAAAGGCGAAATCTTTGGTTTTCTTGGCGCCAATGGAGCCGGAAAGACAACCGCCATGAAAATCCTGTGCGGACTATCGAAACCATCAGCAGGGACAGCCCGGGTGGCAGGCTTTGATGTTCACCATAATCCG
>RZYD01000129.1 GCA_009930445.1 Bacteroidia bacterium
CCCGAACTCGTTGTGGATGGACCTACTTTGCGCAATATCCAGATGAATGCACCTGAAATTATTGAAGCTATCAATGCTATGCGTGTTCCGCAGTTTGCCGCCGGAAATATCACACAGACTACTCCCGTTGCTCCTTCGGTGACATCCTCAGTATCTACTGCTATTCCTGATCCACGTTTGGATTTGATGATTGACCTTTTAAAACATATCCTTGAGGAAAATCGCAAGCCAACCCGTGCCCTGATCTCTTACAAGGATTTGGATGATACATTTACCGAAATCGAAGAAATTAAAAATTCAGCAAGCAAATGAACATAATCAAACAACCCGAGCCTTTATCTTTGTCGGGGAACACAATTCCCTTTCATATTTCTGGAAATAATATGTATGTAAGCACAGGACGCAAGGCTTACGCACTGCTTTCATTCGTAACCGGACAATCTGTTGAAAGTGGTACACTCATTACTTTTTCGTGGAATCTTTTTTCGTTTACTATTGTCTTTAAAGCTTCTCCTTTTTCCGACAATTGGGAATTCCGTTCAGGCGTTATTGATTCACAATGGATAATTGATTTTTCGAATTTCCTTAAAAGCAATTATTACCTCGACCGCGATTTTACTATTCAGCCTTACAACCAGATTTATGCCCGCGAAAACAGTGCAGACCTGAGCATGATTGTTTTTACCACCGTGGCATCGGCAGCCCTTACCGTTACCACCCGCACGGGCATTTCGCCTGTGGTGCGCGACGGCTACCAGCTCGTGTGCCAGGTGCGCACCTATCCAGGTAACGCCACCATCGGAGAGGACCTGATCACGCCGGGCAGCAACCAGAAAGCGGAGTTTGATGTAGCCGATTATTTGAATGTGAACCTGGAACTGGCCCGGGAGGATCTGCAGAACTTTACCTATCCGGCTCAGTTGCAAAAGCTGAAGCTTCATGCAGCTCACACCATGCAGTTCTACATTCGCTATGCCGAAAAGTGGGACAACGAAGTGCAACGTATGTACACAACCGGCACCTACAGCGCTATTCTGGGGGGGCTATCACAACTTAAATTATCTGAATTTGCAATTGAAAATATATCCTTTTATACCCATTTAATTTCCAAAAATCCATTTCTTACCTGGCAACCGGTTGTTAAAGTTACCGGCTTGCGAACACCCGAACGGATGTACTTTTACAACAGCGCATCCCGTACCATTTCCCTGAAATCACGAAAATGGTTTACCGACGGAACCAACGCCACCGTCACGCTGTACACACTCGCCTGTAATACAGGGATCGTTGAGATTGATTGCAGCTATGGCAACTTCTTCATGGGGACGGTAAAGCTGGATCAATACGACATCTGGCTCGAGTCGGAAGGATCGGTAATCAGTGAAGTGAGAAGTTTCGTGCCCGATTATCGCTATTACCGCAATGAAGAACATATTGTTTTCCGTAATAGTCTGGGCGGTTATGATACGCTGCGCTGTACCGGTCGCCGTACCGATCTGCCCGAGTTCGACCGCGAAACCTTTGAGGATGAAAACAAAATGATGCAGGCGCTTCAGAATTTGCAAACCAACAACTTCGAGATCAACACCGGATCGCTCGACGCCGACGCCGCCGCCTGGATGGACGAGCTTTTTCTTTCGCGCGAGGTATTCTGGATCACCAACGAGCGGCTGATCCCAATCCTGATCACCGGCAAAAAGAAAAACAAAACCACCGACGACCAGTTACGCTTCAGCTTCGATATAGAATTCAGTCTTGCTGCCATCGAACGCTTTTATTCCATTCCCGAAACCATAGTTCAATCCACACCCGCAATAGAACTACTGTAATGCTGCAAATAAAAATCAACAATGAGTTCCTCGATTTGGGTCAGTTCAGCATCACCTTCGAACTGCTCAATCCGATCTTTAATGATGTGGGAAGTTTCAGTTACCCGTTTACGATTCCACTTTCGCCAAAAAACAGGACCATTCTGCAGTACCCAGACAGGCTGCATAAATCGTTTGTAGATCAAAAATATTTTGATGCTTCGATTTACGTGAACGGTCTGCCCTGGAAAACCGGAAGGCTGATCCTTCGCGAGGCCGGCGAAACCACTGTAAAAGCCAATTTCGTAGTGGGAGAGGGAGGATACTTCAATAAAATCAATGACCTGAATTTACACGAATTGCAACATTCTTCCTATTCCCCGGGCAGCCCGAATCTTTTAATGTTTTACGATATTATCAATAATAAATATCCTGACGTTGATTTTGCTTTGTTTTATCACATTAACGAATACCTGATCGGAGATACCGAAATTCCTTCATATCAACAGCAATATGTTGATTATTTCAAAGCATTCAATCGTTTTAGTCCTATACTCTACTATTTTTCTCAGTTCAATACTTTTATGCCTTTTGTTTATGTTAATTATGTTATTGATCTGATTAATAGCACAATCGGAGTCAAAGAAAAATTCAATGCTTTAAAAAATGATGACGAGTTAAAGCAATTAGTTTTTGCTAATAATACCTCAGCATCAAGACTTTCAAATGTTAACAACTATTTTCATATCTATTCTATCAATTTACGAAATCATGTTCCTCATATAAAAGTTACTGATTTTTTCAAAGTTCTTGAAGAAACTTTCGGATTGTATATTATTTATGATGATCAGACAAATTCGGTAAGTTACATTTTTTTAAAAGACATTTTGAATAGTATTCCGGTTGAAATTGATGTAAAATACAAATTGAATTCGATTTTAAAAAATGATAATGAAGATGGCTTCCTGCTTGAAGTTAATAATGAGCTTATTGAAGAATTAAACAATATTTCTGATCTTACCAAATATGATTTCAAAGGATCGGTGGCAACAATGGCCGATTTGCCGGCAAATGCCATCATTGACACCGATTTGTATTTCGTTGATGAAGAATTGAATTTTTATTATCTTGGGGATAATTATGGCAATTGGCACCAGGCTTCTAATATTCCTTATGCTATTATTCAAAAATCGCCTGGCAAACGAAAAATCAATTACACGGCATCCTTTATTCATAATCTTGCAGCAGTTAATGGCAATGGGTTTTTAGATTTCGGTGAAAAACGAAATGAAATACCCTGCAGCTTTCTTTTTTACCGTGGACATGTAAATTCTAAATCTTCGATCGGCGGAACTGATTTTTATTTGCAGCCTTTGGGTACAGCTTACGATAGGCATCCCGACTTTGAAGGTCAGTTTAATTATTCGATGCTTTGGGGAGGAACAAACGGATTGTATGAGAAATTTCATCGCAGACCGCTTGAATTTTTCGCTAATACCCGCAAAGTTGAATTTTTAATCCCTTTCACTCCGGCTCAACTTAAGATGATTGACTTCAGCAAAATATACCGCTTTGCTCAATCCAACTGGCTGATAGATTCGATAAAATTCACTGTTTCCGAAAACCGCATTTCACCCGCCACCGTTACCGCCTGGAAAGTTCAATAAATTGTCCTTTCATTATTTATGTTGCAAATTGATTTTTGCAGCAAATAATTTGAAATGGCATCATACACAAAATCGCAGATACTTACACTTATTGCTGACAAGATTCCTGATAATACATCAAATCTTATCACTCCGGCATTTGTACGTGATGTACTGATTCCTTTTACTGATATGATACAGAGTTCTGCATTTATCAGTCATTCAAACCCTTACTGGCCTTTACTTGCCTCAGTAAAGGACGCTATTGATAAAATGCTCGAAAGCAACATTCCTACATGGGAAGATAAGGATTATCCCGATCTTTACACTGTCTATTATAATGGCAAACTGTACCGCTCAACCGATATTATTCTACAAGGCGATGGATCACCTGACGCATCAATAAGCTGGGAATGTTTAACCTGCACCGGCGGAACCGGTATGACAGGAGATGAAATTGTTGCTGCACTCGAAAGTCTTGACATTGCAAATGCCCTCAATAGTGTAAAAGTTCGTTATTCAACCGGAGTTTCGGTTTATGCACAAATCGTATCAATGGTTTCGGATATTGCAGCGCGTCAAAAGAAACTTTACAATTCCCGGTATTTTGTAGGTGGAACAGGTGAATCAAATACATGGACAATCAACGGAGCTTTGATTCATCCTGTTACATTTTTCATCAACGGGAAATATTACAATGGCAGGCAAGCAGCCAATTTTGATGTTCCGTATGCAAGTTACGATTACCGGTATGTGCACAACGGAACGAACACCGAATTTTATTTGAATCCGCTTATTGAACCTGCTATTTCATTTGCCGCAGGCGATACGATTGACATTGTACATTCATCAGAACCAATAGGAGCACCTGCATAATGTTAATAAATAAAACACGGAAACTACAACTACACAGCGATTGGGCTAAATATGCTAATTATCGCGGAACATTCACCGATCCTTCTTCTATTCCCGGTAATGCACTTACATTCGATACATGGTATTATGCCGGTGATAATATTTCATTCGCATTACTCAAACTCAACAAGGGAGATGTAATTCAAAAACTTGATGATGGTTATTATGAACTTACCCTCGCTAATGTTGATGCACAAAAATGGCTGATCGTACGTAATGTGCCAATTTCACAAATAGAATGGCTTAGTCTTGCAGCAAGCGGAACTATAAAAACCGACAATATTATTCCGCTTACGGATACATCTATTGATTTGTACGGAATAACAATCAATAATGGGCTTATTGACTTTGGAGAATTTAATTAAACATAAATGGCAACAATAAAATTAAAAAGAGGTAATTATGATAGCAGACCGACATCAGGATTGCTTACAGGTGAACCTTATTTCTTTGTAGATACCAAGCAAATTGCAATTCCTTTCAGTGATACTGAATATGCAATTTTTGACATTAGCAGCGTACTCCTCAAAGTTGCAAATAACCTGAGTGATTTAAACAACGTTTCTACTGCCCGTGCAAATCTCAGTGTTTATAGTAAGGCAGAAGTGGATTCGATGATTGTCGGAATGACCTGGAAAGAAGTGACTGTTGCTTCAACTGCGAATCTTATACTTTCGGGTGAACAAACAATTGATGGAAAAGCTTGTATAACAGGTGATACTGTGCTTTGCAAAAATCAAACCAATGCAACACAAAATGGCGTTTATACAGTAGCTACAGGCGCATGGACACGTTCTGATTTTGCCGATACTGCTGAAGAAATTGAAAACCTTGCCTGTATCATACAAGAAGGTACAAACAATGCAAACACAGTTTGGATTTGTACGACTAAGGATATTATACTTGGAACCACCGGAATCGAATTTATTGAGCTCCCTGGCGCAGGAGTTATTATTGCAGGTGAAGGACTGTCAAAAGATGGCAATACTTTGTATGTTGATATTAATAAACTTACTTCTAATCCTGATCCTCCAGGAACTTCGCTCATTATGATTTATGATACGAATAACACAGAGCTTCGTAAAGTTACTATTAGTGAATTGCTCAGCGATGTTAATGCTAATCTTTGGAAAGTAAAATCGACTGCTACTGATCCAACTTCTGATTATTTAGATGGCAAAATGATTGGAGGTACTGCAATATCCGTTTCAGTTTCTGAAAGTGGCACTAATTCTTACAAAGCTGAAATATCGGTTACGTTTGCAGGTGTTGATCTTGCATCATCACTCGATGCTGCAAATGATCTGATGTTGCTTTATCAAACAACCGGATTTGTTAAAGCAACTATCAACTCAATTATTGATTCGGCACTTGTTGATGGAGGAACATTCTGATGGCACAGATTATTCTAAAAAATTCGGAAACAGCGGGTGATATACCTACTACTGCACAATTGCAAAAAGGAGAACCTGCTTTCAATCTTGCTGATAATATTTTGTACACGAAGGATAAAAATGGAATAATAAAAAAATGGAAAAATTCTGATTATTATGATTTTACTTTATCTGATTTAATAGTTACTGAAACTGTTGATGGATATGAATCTAAGCTTAATTTTTCTACTAATAAAATTCATAATGAATATCAACTTGATGGTGATTTATCATTTAAGCTTTCATCGTCAGGAAATGTTGAGGGCAATAGAATAACTTGTTCCATTATCGGAGATGGGATAAGTACTGTAAAATTTCCTACTGAATGTAAAATAGTTCATGGAAGTTTTGATGGAACCGATGGAGTACATAATCTTATTGAATTTCAATTTTTTAGCATATTTATCATCACAAAAATTTATAAAATACCTTAAATAAAATGGCAAACGTAAAAATTGATGAGAATCCTGCATTAATTATCGAATCCGGTAATTATACTTATCTGTGTTACCCTGATTTTGGAGTGCCTCTTAGCGCAGAAGGTGAGGCAATGGAGAAATGGGCAGTGAAAAGAATTGATGAATCAGTTTCAGGTAAAATTGTAATAACATGGGCAGGAGGAACTACTTCAAAAGTGCATCCGGTAAATAATGTTTCTGGTTTAACCTTCAAATACCTGCTTTAAAAATGGGAGTCAAAATAAATAAATTAACCGGCGAAATATTGATTTGTGATATATGTGGCTACGGTTTCACTAATGGAAAAGGTTGGCTACCTGCTTATGCTATGTTGCCCACATTAACAGATTCAGCCTATTACCTCGAAGGAATTAACCCTGCTCAGATATTCTCAGCTACTGTGGATCAGACAATCAAAGCAATAATAAACGCTGATGAAATGCCTGCCGGGACTACGACAATAAAATTCAGGATTGAGGCAAGACACGCTGATAACACATCACCTGCATCACGAGATGTAGTCTGGCAGGTAAAAGCAGGATGGTATGCAGGGAATCTGGAAGCAACACTTGGAACGGCTGTTTCAGTAACTCAGACGCTTGACATT
>RZYD01000672.1 GCA_009930445.1 Bacteroidia bacterium
CTTGTACACAGAAGAAAAGAAACATACGCTCCCCACTCATTTTGCTGGGATTTAACGGGGACGAAGTGTGCCCTGATTTTGCTGATTATCTGCGGAATTTCCACACAGGTCATACATTGCCGCAAAAAGGCGCAGCATGCGCAAAAAAAACGGTTGTGTATATATCCCCCTTTGTTTCCTTCGTTAACTTCTGTTCAAACTATTTATGTAGCATGTGGTTAGAATTTGTGGAATGTTCATCACCCATTCCTGCCATTCACTGGAGTTTACGGAGGGCACGGAGTTGGATATCTCTCCCCTTTTTGTGTATTTTGAGACTTTTTGCGGCAGACTTTCTTTATCCTGTTCTAAATAAAAATCTGCGTAATCTGCCTAATCTGCGGATGAAATACCGCTGTTATCCTTTCTATCCCTCGGCTGTTTGCTCTAACAAATGTAGCGAGAGGTTCAGAGGAATGAGCTAAAAATAGAGCATCAATCCTATTACGCCGTTAAAAATATTCCTTGTACACAGAAGAAACGAAACTTACGATCCTACTCATTTTTCTGGGATTTAACGGGGACGAAGTGTGTCTTGGAATTCCTTCCAGCCCGATTGTCCAACATCAAAAAAACAAGTATAACGCATTCATTCACAACCGCTATCGCTAGAGGAATTCAGAGAAACAGCCGAGTAAATATCTCTCTACCCCTCGGTCAAGTCAGCTCTAATGACCGCAGGGAATGGTTGTGAAAAAACGCAAACTAACCGTGAGCGAATGAATAATGAAAAATAAACGAATTACAGGTGCGGATGTATGCCGATGCAAAACCGGATATAGTAATTCATCTGGCGGCGGTAGTTGGCGTATTGGGGCGAATCGGGAGCATCCGGGATCCTATAAATTGACGAGGTAACGTTATGGGTGGAAAATACATCAATCCATTTACTGATTTTGGCTTTAAAAAGCTGTTTGGGGAGGAAGCGAACAAGGATATCCTGAGGGATTTCCTGAATGAGCTATTGCGCGAAGAACAAGGGGAAATTACAGATCTGCGGTTTTTGCGTAATGAAAACCTCGGAGCGATGCAGGCAGACCGCAAAGCGATCTTCGACATCTATTGCGAAAGCGAGCGGGGTGAAAAATTCATTGTCGAAATGCAAAAAGCCAAACAGGATTTCTTTAAAGACCGTTCGGTGTTCTATTCGACGTTCCCCATACGTGACCAAGCAGAACGCGGGGACTGGAATTACAAACTGAATGCGGTGTATACCATCGGTATTCTCGATTTTGTGTTTCAGGATGACAAAGATGATTCGGATAAATTCATCTATCGCGTAAAACTCTCTGATATCGAAACGAACCGGGTATTCTACGACAAGTTGACCTTCATGTATCTGGAAATGCCGAAATTTCGT
>RZYD01000673.1 GCA_009930445.1 Bacteroidia bacterium
TCCAGCCATTGTATCCTTTCTGGTGTTTATCAGTTGTATGCTCTTTTACTAATGATTTGAAGGAAATTCGATCTGATTTTGAGATAATCTGAGCGAACAAGGTTATAATTGTATTGTGAGCGTGTTATTGGTTATAGCAACTCAAAGATACATTGAGAAACACGATCCTTCTCTCACTTTTTATCGTTTAAGACGGTATTAAAATACAATCATTTTCTGCTATCACCAAAATTTTTATTAAAATGCGTTGATTATTTATCCAAAATAGACCAAACCAAATTGGCAGTAATCAACTTTTTTCATTTCCATACGGCACAAAAAAAAGAAAAATCCTTTTGGATAAAGCCTTTTCAGAGTATCTAAAATAAAATGAAAATTGTTAATAACTTTTTAAAACAGGTATTGTTTTTAGCTAGTAATCATTTAGATTTGTAATTGATCAAACGATTTTTTCTAATCATTTACCAAACCCGAATAAAATATTCTTCCGTCAGGAAGGTGACCTTTTTGTAATTAATTATTAATAAAAAAAATCAAAATGGTAACTTGCAATGATGATCAAATTTTATCGGGTATACAGGCGGTCAATCAGAAATTGGTTGCTTCGGTATATTCAGATTGTTTTAACAGCATCAAATTTATGGTTTGTAATAACCATGGCTCTATTGATGAAGCACAAGACGTGTTTCATGATGCATTACTAATTATTCTTCATCAGGGAAAAGACCCCACCTTTTCTCTTACCTGTTCATTCAGGACTTATCTCTATGCCATTGGCCGTAATTTATGGATACGCAATCTTTTATATAAAGGAAAGTGGGTTTCGATAAATAGTGCGAAATTTCAGAATACTCTTTTGACATGCAAGGAATGCTATGCATTTGAAGTATGCATTATTGAAGAGCAAATGTATATGTATCAACGTCATTTTGCTTCGCTGACAAAGCAGAGTCAAATGGTTATAAAAATGATGCTGGGAAAATATACGACAGAAGAAATTATGAAAGCGATGCGTTTTAGTTCAATGGCCTATACAAGAAAGCGAAAACATCAATGTAAACAAGCATTGATACGACGAATTCAATCCGACCCGGATTATCCCCGGTTATTACGAAATTTTTCTGATTTGTAATAAATCAGAAATGAAATTGCAGAGGAATCGATAAATTTCGTTAGAAACGTTATCAATGACAATCCAACGGCATTCGGAAAACCTATGTTAACAAGCCGAATGAGAGGTAATGGAGTGAATTTGCCGGATCAAATTGATCCTGAGAGACATTTTGTATTATCTGATTTTTTCCACCCTTTAAAAGTATTTAAACCCTTTAAAAGGGTAACCCGGTAAACCACCTCATCACAACATACAGCAATCCTTTCCGGAAATGGTTTCAA
>RZYD01000674.1 GCA_009930445.1 Bacteroidia bacterium
CTCCCTTTCCTGCAATCAGTGGATTATGGAAAAAACCTACCAATATTAATAATGTGGAAACATGGGCCAATATCCCATGGATTATCCTGAATGGAGCAGATGAATACGCTAAATACGGCACAGAAAAGAGCAAAGGAACAAAAGTGTTTGCCCTGGCAGGAAAAATACGCCGTTCAGGGTTGGTGGAAGTTCCTATGGGAATGACCATCCGCGACGTTATTTTTAAACTTGGCGGGGGTATCAAAGACGGAAAAAAATTTAAAGCCGTGCAACTCGGCGGGCCTTCCGGCGGTTGTATCCCCGAATATCTTGCCGATACCATTATCGATTATGAATCGGTTAACGCAACCGGGGCAATTATGGGCTCCGGAGGTATGGTAGTAATGGACGAATCGACCTGTATGGTTGATGTAGCCAGATTCTTCCTCGATTTTACCCAAAAAGAATCCTGCGGGAAATGCACCTTCTGCCGAATCGGCACAAAACGAATGCTGGAAATCCTGACCCGAATCACCGAAGGGGAAGGAAAAGAAGGCGATATCGAACGATTAGAAGAATTGGCCTACCAAATTAAAGACAGTTCACTGTGCGGACTGGGTCAAACAGCACCCAACCCGGTGCTCACCACCATAAAGTATTTCCGCGATGAATATGAAGCACACATCCGTGATAAAAAATGCCCCGCATTGGTGTGCAAAAAATTAATCACATATACAATAATCCCCGAAAAATGTACCGGATGCACCGTTTGTGCCAAAAACTGCCCCACTAACGCCATTTCCGGAGAAAGAAAACAGATTCATTTTATCGATCAGGATAAATGTATCCGGTGTGGTCTTTGTTTTTCAAAATGTAAATTCGACGCAATCAAGCTTACTTAATAATATGTAAACTATTGATAATGAAAAATATAAACATTGTATTAAACGGAAAAATTGTCGAAGGCATTGAAGGCGAAACCATTCTTCAGCTTGCACAACGAAATAAGATTGACATCCCCACGCTATGCCATGACCCACGACTGAGACCCTACTCCTCGTGCTTTGTTTGTGTGGTGGAAATTGAAGGAATGAAAGGATTACAACCCTCCTGCAGCACACTGATCAGAGAGGGAATGAAGGTCGTTACCCATAATGCCAGAATTAATAAATCCCGGAAAAATGCACTTGAATTAATGCTTTCAAACCATTATGCCGACTGCATCGGTCCCTGTAAGCAAGCGTGTCCGGCAGGAGTAGATGTGCAGGGTTATATCTCACACATCGAAAAAGGTCAATACCACGAAGCCGTTGCACTTATTAAAGAAACCAACCCCTTCCCGGCCGTTTGCGGTAGAGTTTGCGTCAGGCCCTGCGAGGCAGCCTGCCGTAGAAACCTGCTCGACGAAGATGG
>RZYD01000675.1 GCA_009930445.1 Bacteroidia bacterium
CGTTGAGTATCAGCGTGTTACCTGTTCTGTGTCTAAAACCCCTGATTTATTGTAAGTGGCTATTAATCACTTGTTTAGCTGGTAAACCTTAAAGTTATCGTTTAAGGAGAAAAAAATAAAAGGTTATTGTTTATATACAAATCAATCTATAGTATCCTACATACTCAATGCTATTTTAAGACATCCTTACATCACTATTATGTACTAAAGCAGCAGCACAATCGGCGCAAACGCATTAACAGCGAGCAAAGGGAACCTATAACGTAAAGATGTGGAGTTTCAAAACCGAACCTGGGGCGTAAATATTCTAAATCCTGTTGTGCAAAAAAGGGGGTTGCTGTTTGATGTATTATGTTATATAGTAGTATGTTTTATTTACTATTAATAACATAAGCACAATAACAAAACCTTTTTTCTTTTTTTTACCTTGTTCGTCTAACGTGCGACTATCTGTACATCATTGCCTTTGTTGTTCTACTGCTGCCTTTTTGTTGTTCGTTGTTTTACGAACTGATGTGGTTTTTTGTTCGTAGTTTTACGAAATGTACCTTATTTAGAATCAGTCTAAACGTGTTTTCCTTGACAGTATTGCGAAATCTTTGTTTATTTTGTTTGTAACTAATTGATGTACAGAGAGAAAAAATATTTTAACAAAAACTTGCGTACCCTATTTTGCTGTTGTTACTTAGCAATATCAAATAAACAATTAAAACTAAAAAAAAATGACAACTTTAATTCTTTCATTAGGTATCGTAGTAGCGGCGGCGTTAGGATCAATATCCTTCACAAAGCCAGGGAAAAATTCAAGGGCTTATTAAATTAAAAACCTCGCTGAATAGCACTCGGGCAGCGTTAACCGTGCTAAAAAAAATAAAAAAATGGCAACTTTAAAATCACAAATCGAAAACATTGATTTCTCAAGCATGGAAAGAGAAGCAAATCAAGAATGTAATATTATTGAAAGAAAAATGGCCCCTAATGGTTGTGGGGCTGAATTTATTCTGGTTGAGTTCTTTTCTTCAAACAATCACCTTTATGATGCAAAAGGTTTGAATGTGATTGTTATTGAAGAAGATTACGCATACATAGAAAACTCTTACAAAAAAAATATATTCAACATTTAATATTTAAAATTTAAAGCTGTGCTATCGGCATGACGGGCAAAATAATATGATAAAACATACTAAAAACAGCGAAATCACAGTTGAACAAGATTCTCATTCAAAAAGATTTATCTTTTTAATTGAAGGTGTTTATTATCAACAATACGCTTCAGACACAAAAGAAGAAGCTATGAAAAAAGGAAAAGAAAAACTGAAAGAAATACTCGATTAAACTTTCATATTAATAAAATAGCTGAATAGCACGCGGGCAGCGTTAACCGTGCTAA
>RZYD01000130.1 GCA_009930445.1 Bacteroidia bacterium
GTTAGGGTACATTACCGGGGAACCTTTCTAAATGGAGAAGTTTTTGATTCCTCCTATGACCGTGGAGAATCGATCGAATTTCCGCTCGACGGAGTAATCAAAGGATGGACAGAAGGCCTGCAATTAATGAAACCAGGGGCAAAATATATACTGTATATTCCCTCTTCACTGGCCTATGGTGACCATGGAATGGGCCCTATTCCTGGTGGGGTAACCCTGATTTTTGAAGTAGAATTGATTACTGTTTTAGATTAACGGAGTGAAGTTAGTATTTGTAACACATAATATACATAAAGTTAAGGAAGTGAGTGCCATGGTTCCTCCGGGTATAGCCCTTACAAGCCTTGCAGACCTCGGTTTTTACGATGAAATTATTGAGGATGGGCAAACCCTGGAAGAAAATGCAAGAATAAAGAGCCGCACGCTGCATAAAAAATATGGAGTGAATTGTTTTGCTGATGATACAGGCCTAGAGGTGGAAGCGCTAAACGGAGCACCGGGAATACATTCGGCACGGTATGCCGGAGAAGGGCATGACTTTGAAGCAAACCTGCAGCGTCTTTTGCACGAAATGGCCGGAGTTACCCATCGGAGTGCTCGGTTCAGAACTGTAATTGCCCTGATCCTCAACAATCATGAATACCTGTTTGAAGGGATCGTGGAGGGTGAAATTATCCTGGAAAGAAAAGGTATTGCCGGATTTGGCTATGATCCTGTTTTTGTTCCTGAGGGCTACAACCAAACGTTTTCCGAGATGGATAGTTTGCTAAAAAACCGTATCAGTCACCGTGGCATTGCTTTTCGCAAGCTGTGCGATTTTCTTGCCAACCGGTAAAAATGGGCTTAGTGACCCCATTTTATCAACAAGCCCCCGGAGGCAACCAGCAACACAAGAAACGCCGTAATAAACCACGCCCACAAATTGGTAACCCTTGATTTTGCCTGCATCAGAAAGGGTGTAGTAAAATATTTTTCTGGAATAACTACCCAGTTGACCTGGTTTTCTGCATCAACAATCCCGTTATATGCCAACAGTTTCCCCGGCATTACAAAATGCATGGTATATCCAGAGGTTGCATCGAAGACCGTCTCATAAAATTGTCCGGTCTCCTCAAGATAATCAAGGATTCCCGAACCAAAAAGCGCTACAACTGGTGCATCGAAAACAACCTCAAGCCAACTTTCCGGATCCCAGTCCTCTTCCAGCATTTCCCTGATTTCTTCCTTCCTTTCGCGTATAGCAGATGCAGATACCTCTACATTTTCTTTCGCCGGATACGCAACAAGCCGTTGGATAAAATCCTCGGCGATACATTCCAGCATCCAGTCCGTTTTTTTCTCTTCTACCCTTTCCATCAATGCTTTACGTTGTATACTGTCGGGATGCGCCAGGAATTCTTCTGCGGCTTTATCGGAAAGATTAAACACCTCCAGCTCTTCTTCGTTAAAATAGGCTGCCGGGTCAACCCCTTCAAATAAAGGCGCTATAGCTTCGGTAAACTCAATTAGGGTATAAAACCATTTAAAATGCTTTTCAAAACGGGTGCTGCGCACAAGAAATTTATTCTTGTCAGTTCCTTCCTCATAATGGGTATTTAGCGCTTCCGCACTAACAAATTTTTTCTCATAAATCATCGTCCAGAGCGTATCAGGCGATTGTCCGGGATGGTCGGCCTTGGTTACCGAAGTATCGAGTGGAAAAACAGTCCAGGAATCATCCACAGGAACAGGAAAATTTTCGGGTTTCAATGCTTCCCGGTCGGAGGAAGAAACCTCAACCTTTCGCACTACTGAGCCATTAGGCCTTATGGTATTGGTCACACGCGTCTCCAGACAAGAAGAAAACATCAGGGTAAAAACCAGCAATCCGAAACGTAGAAGAGAGAAAGTTTTTGTTTTCATAGCTATTGAATTATATGCATATCAACGAATATCTCAAACTTTTTCCCTGCGGAAGGACACACAAAAACTACCCTCCGGGTCAGCAACCCCGTTTATCGCGCTTTCTGCATTGCTTCAGCAATCAACGCATCATAAAAATCAGTCATTGGCGTACCCATACATTTTACCATCTTGGGCACAATACTTTCAGCCGTCATTCCGGGCACTGTATTGACTTCCAGGAACCAAATTTGATGATCTGCAACAATATAATCAAAACGGACGATTCCTTTACAGTTCAGCTGTTGATAAAGAAGGGCAGAAGTTTCCTTAATCCGCACTTCCAGATCGAGTTTAAGGGGTGCCGGAACAATTTCATCCGCCAATGCAGGGTTATATTTCGCTTCATAATCAAAAAACTCTTTTTTCGAAACAATTTCTGTAAGCGGCAAAACGCGTAACTTTCCATTTTCCCGGTACACCCCGCAAGTAATCTCACGACCTCGGATAAATTGTTCCACCAGCACTTCATCATCTTCTGCAAATGCACCGGACACGGCTTCGCGCAGGTCGGATAATTCAGTCACTTTCGACATCCCTACGCTACTCCCGCCTTTATTGGGTTTTACAAAACAGGGCAATCCGGTAGTATGCAGAATTTCCTTCGGATCAAATGGTTGATTCCAGTGCAACAGCATGCCGTGGGCACAGAGAACCCCTAACGATCGTACCACATTGATTGTAAAATACTTATTAAAAGTCAGCGAAGCGGTAAAGCTATTGCAGGTTGAGACGGGAATACGCTGCATTTCAAAATACCCCTGCAATTTCCCATCCTCTCCGGGGGTACCATGAATAGCAATAAATGCCAGATCAAAAAAAACCTTTTTTGGACCCAACGGCAAAGAAAAATCATTTTTATCGACAAGAATTTTCACCCCTTCCGGAGAGGAATAACTCCATTCATTATTTCGTACATGAATCAAAAAAATGTTGTACTTCCCATCGCTTGCCAACTGATGGCGTATTTCATTTGCGCTTTTTATGGAAATATCGTATTCTCCACTATCACCACCTGCAAGTAAAGCTATATTCATTTTTGACATAAAACAGTTTCATCATTAATATTTATGGATAAATACCCTTTTTGCATATAACGCTAAAGGTTCGGAAAGAATTGTTTTTACCCCGGAAAACCTTCCCGTCATGAGCAAAATACCCAGCAAAAGGGAAAAGATAATTTCGTATCTTTGGCCACCTGAACAATAATTTGGCGTTGACCCGGTTATTTATTTTAGGTGAAGACAGAGCTTTTTAGTAATTACCTGTAAGGAGGAAAAAAAGAGCTCTGCCTTAGCCACACGGGTTAATCGTTGTTTTTTACCGCATAAAATTACAAAAAATGGGGTTTGGCCGCTACTTACTGAGTAAAAAATTCATAATCAATTTTGGGCTTGCGCTGGGCATCACCCTGTTGATTGTCATGGGTGTGTTAAAGGCGATAAATATTTTCACCCGTCACGGGCAGGCTTTTGCAGTGCCTGATTACAGTGGGGTTCCGGTCGACAGCCTGTCGGCCTACGACCCCGGACACAATTTCCGGTATATTATCATCGATTCCATTTACCAGACTGGGGCAGAACGCGGAACCATCATCCTGCAAAATCCCGCTCCGGGAGCCTTGGTTAAGGAAGGCAGAAAAATATACTTCACCATCGTAGCCCTGCTGCCGGAAAAAGTCCCCATGCCGGATTTACTTGATCTCTCGCTGCGTCAGGCAATTACAAGATTAAAAACCAACGGATTAAAACCTGGCACACTAAATTACGTCACCTCATTCGACCGCAATGCAGTGCTGGGGCAACTGCTCCATGGTGACACCATTCCCCCCGATTCGCTCATTTTGAAAGGGAGCACTATTGACCTGGTTCTCGGCACGGGCTATGACCATAAAGAAAAGCTTATCCCCTTTTTGATTGGAAAAAAACCCTATGAAGCGCGTGAAATGGTATTGATTAACGGTTTTAACCAGGGAAAAGAATATTTTCTGGATACCGAAAAACAATCCGATGTGCTGGTGTATAAACAAGACCCTGACTGGGCTGAAGGAGCCACCGAAAAACCGGGAAGCAAAATTAACCTTTATTACCGGGCGGTTGCTAATTTCGATTTTGATTCGTTGATACGGGTTTACATTTCCGATACCTTAGTACAAGATTCTATTTCCAATGTATTTTTACGATAAATGAAAAAACATCTCATCCTCATAACCCTGGTTTTTGCGGGAAGCCTGCTGGCGGCTCAGGAAGTCATTGTGCCTGCCTCGGGAAACCCACAGCTTTTTCCGGAAAACAATAAAAAACAGCCGGACAGAGAACAACCTCAGCCGCTTGAACTCCCATTCTTTGACGATTTTTATACCGATACCCCTTACCCCGCACAGGCGCGATGGGATGGGATGGACGGTTTTCAAAATCAAGACTTTGCGGTACACCCCATCACACAAGGGGTGGTAACGCTCGACGCGCTGGACGAAAACGGCCAAATCCATGAACATGCCCTTCCCGGGCCCTCCACCTGGGTTTCCGACTACCTGACTTCACAGCGTATCCGGCTCGACAGCCTATTCACTCCGCTACCCAGGGCACTCGACGCCTCCGATTCGATCTGCCTGAGTTTCTGGTTTCAACCCGGAGGAGGACTTGGGCCACATCCTTTCAACGATATCGGAACTCCCCCGGAAGCACAGGATTCACTCGTGCTGGAGTTTCTTGCACCCGCTTTCGCGGATACTACCTGGGTCGTTAAAGATACGCTTATCGATGGAAAAATGGAAACGGTTCGTGTAATCGACTCCATCGAAGAAGCGTGGGATTATATCTGGAGTATCCGGGGAATGCCTCTCGACTCCCTGCTGACGGAAACTGATAACGGGTACTATTTTCGGCAGGTTATAATCCCCATCACCAATGAATCCCGTTATTTTCACAAAGAATTTCGATTTCGGTTCAAAAACTATGTCAGCCTCACTTCTGGAATCCTTCCGGCCTGGCAAAGCAATGCAGATATGTGGAATATCGACTATGTTTACCTGGATAAAGACAGAACACTGACCGAAAAAAACGTCAAAGATCTGGCCTTTGTAAATAAAGGCACTAGCATGCTAAACGATTACTATGCGATGCCATTTTCGCAGTACCGCGAAAATTATATTTTTGAAATGATTGATTCGTTGTCAAACCTGTTAACTAACCTCGATTCTGAAAACTACAATATGACCTATAAATACCGGGTAAAAAATTCATCCGGAGGGCTAGTTTATGAATACAATGGCGGGAGCTTTGCCATCCGGCCATTCCGTGAAAACGGGTATTTAACGCACCAGCCATTTGCACGCCCTCCCGTGGAATTCATTTATCCCATTGCTTCGGCCGATAGTGCGGAGTTCACCATCACCCATTTTATCAGCAGCGACGAAAACCTCCCTTTTAAGGGTAACGACACCCTGCATTTCCACCAACGTTTTTACAATTATTTTGCCTACGACAATGGTACAGCGGAGAACGGATATGGAATCGAAGGAGATCCTAACGGCATGGTAGCAGTAAAATTCAAACTCAACAAAACCGATACCTTGCGCGGAATTGCTATCTATTTTAATCAGATTTTGGATAATCCCGATGATCAGACTTTCCGGCTAACGGTATGGAATCACGGTGACCGTATGCCAGGATCGACAGTTTACCAGCAGCAGGCCTTCCGCCCTAATCCGACCGATTATCCCAATACCTTTCACACCTTCATCCTCGATGAGCCCATTGTAATCGATCCGATTACTTTCCCCAACCTGATTTTCTATGTAGGGTGGCAAAAAAACGATAACGAAATGCTAAATGTCGGGTTCGACAGATCGCGGAATTCAAAAGCCAACAATTTTTACCTGGTAAACGGTATTTGGTACAACTCTCTGCAAAATGGAACGGTGATGATCCGGCCACTGCTCGGAAAACCACTTCCCTACAACACAGGAATTCAAACACAGAATACGATTAATAACCTGACCCTTTATCCAAATCCGGCAAAAAACGACAATACCCTGCACATTTCCCTATCCGATGCCTCCCCTTTTTCCGCTGAGCAGGGAACCCTCACGCTCTATAACAACCAGGGAATTCGGATAGTTGAAAGCCGGTTCACACCAACCCTATCCATCGCCGGGCTGCCGGCAGGTCTTTACATCCTTCAGTACAACGATCACAAAGGTAAAATAACCACTGAAAAATTTATTATATCCAAATAATGCAAGCAGAATTCGAAGCACCTGAAAACATAGCTGAAGAAGAAAATGACGATACACAGGAACTGTTCGAACATTTTCGGTTTTCGGTCGACAAAGGGCAGTCGCTGTTACGTATTGATAAATTTCTCTTCGCACGCATCGAAAATGCTTCCCGAAACAAAATCCAGCTTGCCGCAAAAGAACAATGCATTGTTGTGAACGGGGTTCCGGTTAAAGCCAATTACAAGGTAAAACCAAACGACACGATTTCTGTCCTGATGACCTACCCCCCCAGGGAAATAGAAATCATCGCCCAGGATATTCCTCTTGCTATAGTTTATGAAGACACCGATCTTCTTATTGTGAACAAGCAACCCGGAATGGTAGTGCATCCCGCCTATGGCAATTACACCGGAACGCTGGTCAATGCCCTGACCTTTCATTTTCAGAAAACCAGCCCCGCATCCGCACCATTTCTTGTCCATCGAATCGATAAAGATACCAGTGGAATTATGATCGTGGCAAAAAACGAGTTGGCGCAAACCCGGTTAGCTAAGCAATTCTTTGATCATACAATTACCCGAAAATATGCAGCCCTTGTATGGGGCGATTTTGAAGAAGAAGAGGGAACCATAACCGGCCATCTGGG
>RZYD01000131.1 GCA_009930445.1 Bacteroidia bacterium
TTAAACTGACCGTAAGCGACGGAAATACTACAAATTCCCGAATCAGAGAAAACTACATCACCATCAACGACTGGACAGGTATTTCCTCTATGAAAAAAAGCAGTAACCTGCATTTTTTTCCCAATCCGTTGAAGGGCGCAGGAACGCTTGTTTTTTCGTTACGCGAGGAGGCTTCAGCTGCCGTAGTAAGCCTTTACAATTTCAACGGAATCCGGGTTTGGGAACAGCAGACCCAATTTCTCAGGACAGGCAAACACAGTCTGATGATTGATTTCTGCGACTCAGGCATTCCCTCCGGAATATATTACCTGACCCTTCAGACAGGAAAAACATCCGGCAGAATAAAGGTGATCGTGCAATAACAAGGTTATCATCAGGTACAATCGCTGAACCGACCCGATAAAAATACTATTCCGGAGTACATACACTGCGTGATTTTTGGGGGAATGCCACCTGAAGTATGCCGTTCCGAATTTCAAAAACAAGCCAGAGATACGCCCATTCAATATATGTAATACCACTGATCAGGTAGTACCTTATTCATAACCTAAAAACGAAGTTGTGATCCATATAAAACGGGAGCCAATATGTGAAACCATTACACTCCACATATATGAGGCTCCCTCCTCAACCAGCTATTGCACCGGATACCGTAAGCTGAAATAACAATCAGCCCAATAAATAACAAAAATGCTGCTTTGGGTTCTTTCGTTCACAAATATAAAAATTATTCGTATAATTCGCTCATAAGCTATAAAAATAATAAAAATGTAATTACAAAGCCCTTGTAAAATCGTCTCAAAAAACAAACCCCTATTTTTCGACGCATAAGGTGACTAAAATATTTATATATTTGAAGCGGTTAATAAAGAATCCGTATTGTCAGCGTCAACTTCAATATACACGCACCGGAGCCAAAAGAACATTCAAATGCATAAATCGATCATGTGGCGGAATAACGACTCAGAAACCTGGTTTTATTTCGGCATGGTACAACAGAAATTTAAATTCATACCGCATGAACACCCAATTCCGACTTTTCTGTCTTGTTTGCATTCTGTTGTTCGCTGGTGAGGAACTGTCGGCACAGGCCCACAGCCAGTGGAAGGAAATAATCCAATACACAAAAGTTAATTACGGCCCTGACCCCCTGCTCATCAACGGCGAATATTATCAACCCAAACATCGGGTCGCCAATGGGCACCCCTGGCTTTTCACAGCGGAATGGATTCCGGCCACCCTGTTTATCCACGGCCATTCCTTCGACCAACAGCAGGTAAAATACGATATTATATCCGACTGTATAGTTTTGCTTGGAAACCTGGGAAATGACAAGAAGACAGCCCTCGTGCTGAACGCCACGCTGACGGATTCAATACACATGCTGGACACAAAATTCATACGCGCTTCACTCCTCGCACACTGCTCACTCCCTAAAGCCTACACGGCCATTCTATGGGCAGGAAAGGATACGCTTTGCGCAATTTTCGAAAAGTCATACCTGGCCACCTATTACAACAAGCCCCCTTATGGGAAATATACACAAACCCGCAGAACCCTATGGCTGATTAAAGACCAAAGAATTCATCCGGTTACCTCAAAAAAAGATTTTCTGCAACAGTACAGCCAGGAGAAAGAGGCCATCCGAAAATTTCTACGTAAAGAAGGAATCTTCTTTAAAAAAGCAACTTTTGAACAATTCCGCAGGCTTATGTACTTTTGTGAAGCGTCGAAAACACAGCGAAATGACAGGAATTAAAACGGTTTCACTGGTCGCGCTGACCTTACTATTCCTGCATCTTAACGCTGCCGGACAGGAGAGTGACCGACGTATTGACAGTACGTATGCCCGTTTGCCACTGCATGAATTTCTACACCGGGCTGCGGTACAATTTCAAACGGGAATCTATTTTGACCCGGCGCAGCTTCCCAACACCAAAGCCACTACGATTTTGGAGGGAGAAACGCTGGAAAAGCTGCTGGAGATCAATCTCACACCCTATGGTTTTTTTGCTGTCCGCGACCATGAAGGCAATTTTTTTATCACCCGCAATAAAAACCTGTTGCCGGAAACCAACAATACCGTATCGCCTGCAACAGGTAAACCGGACACAACCAGACCAACAGCAGAAAGCCTGCTGGTATCGACAAAGAATGCATTTGCATTCAAAACCTTCAAAATTGGTTCGATGGAAAAAGCCGATGGCAACCCGGCAGAAATCACCGGCTATATTACGCGGGAGGAAGACGGAGCACCGGTAATTGGGGGCACGGTACAGGTACAGGAAACGGGTGAGGTAACCACAACCGACCGGGAGGGCATCTTCCGTCTGCGGCTCAACCCGGGATACTACCTTATCCGTGCTTCCAGTATGGAATGCGAAGAACGTAAAATTAATATAGAGGTGTATTCGGATGGAGAAATCCGTTTTTCACTACCCCCCGGTATGGTGCTGCTAAATGAGGTGGTTATCCGCTCCGACCCGTTTCATAATGTCAGAAGTACAAAAATGGGGATTGAGAAGTTATCCGGGAAAAGCATCCGGGAAATTCCGGTAGTATTGGGCGAAAAAGATATTTTTAAAGTTGCCATGTTGCTGCCCGGTGTCCAAAGCGCAGGTGAAGGCACGCAGGGGTTCAATGTACGGGGCTCGCCTGCCGACCAAAACCTTTTCTATATCAATAATATACCCGTATATAACACGGCTCATCTTTTTGGCTTTTTTTCCGCATTTAATTCCGGTGCTATTAGCGAATTTACCTTGTACAAAAGCAATATCCCGGCGCAATATGGAGGACGGCTGGCCTCGGTATTCAACATTACGGCCCATCAGGGAAACGATCAGAAATTTAAACTCTCCGGAGGTATCAGCCCGGTCTCCGGCCAGGTGGTTGCCGAAGGGCCTGTTTTCAAATCATCGTCCACTTTTATGGTCAGTGCCAGAACTACCTATTCCGATTGGTTACTCGACCGGATAAAAAACCCGGAACTCAAAATGAGCGAGGCACGTTTCTCCGATATTCTGGCCAATGTCACCTCACACCTCAATGACAAAAACGAAATAAAAATTCTGGGCTATTACAGTTATGACCATGCCACACTGGCTTCCATTACCGAACACGAATACAACAACACTGGCGCATCGGTACAATGGAACCACCGTTTCAACGGGCTTCTCCGAATGAACCTTTCGGTTGCCAATGGTAATTATTACTTCAACGAACACAATAATGCCTTGGATATTGCAGCTTATAGCCAGGACTATCGGTTCAGCCATAGGGAGGCACGCCTGGAGTTCACATGGCAACCCTTCGATAATCACACGTTTATATATGGAGCCAATTCCATTCACTATCAAATTAACCGCGGCGATTTCAAACCCTTCGACAGCACTTCCCTGGTTAAACCCCTCTCCTTTGCCCCGGAAAAAGGAATTGAATCCGGGATTTTTATCAGTGATAACTGGGAAATAAACAAAAAAACAGCAATCGACGCAGGATTCAGGTATAACTTCTTCCATGTTCTGGGTCCGGCACAGGTTTTTACATATCGCCCACTAAGTCCAAGAACGTTAGAAAATATCACCGACACGCTTCAATTCACGAATAATGAATTGATAAAAACCTATCACGCTCCTGACTTCCGGACAGGAATTAAATATCAGATCAATAAAAATATCGCGATTAAAGCAGGATACAACCGTATGCATCAGTATCTGTTTCTTTTATCGAATACCATTGCCATAGCACCTACCGACCGTTGGAAACTCTGTGATTACAACATCCGGCCCATGGAAGGAAACCAATATTCATTAGGTTGCTATGCCAATTTTTTTGCAGATAAAATGGAATTTTCGGCAGAAGTATATTACAAAGCGGCCAAAAACATGGTAGAATACAAAGACGGTGCTTCATTTTATACCGATGCGGTGACAGAGACGGGAATAATACAGGGCCGACTGCATGCGAAAGGGATCGAGCTTATGTTGAAAAAAACACAGGGCAAGCTCAGCGGATGGATCAATTACACCTATAGTCGTGCGCAGCTCACCGTAAAAGATGCCAACACAGGAGAACAAAGCAATAACGGAAAACCGTATCCGGCCAATTATGATAAGCCGCATGCCCTAAACCTGGTTTGCAACTATAAACCCAACCGACGGGTCAGCGTTTCCGGAAATCTCGTTTACAGTACAGGCCGGCCGATAACTTTTCCAACCTCCATCTATTACCTCAACGGCCAGCCCATACTTAATTTCAGCCACCGTAATGAGTATCGGCTACCCGATTACTTTCGTATCGATCTCTCGGTAAAAATTGAAGGAAATCTCCTGTCGAAAAAGTTGGCCCACGGAACATTTATTGCTTCGTTATATAACCTTACGGGAAGAAAAAATGCCTATAGCATCTATTTTAAGTCGCATGAAGGAAAAATAACCGGGTATAAACTTTCTGTATTCGGAACTCTTATTCCTTCGGTTACCTATACCTTTAAACTCGGAAATTATGCAAATTAACGTCCTGCATCTTCTTATGGCCCTTATGCTTTTATTTTTCACCGGATGTGTGGAAGAATACTGGCCGGAGATGAATAAATATGAAAGTGTTATCGTTGTCGACGGGCTCATCCACAACGGTGAAGGCCCCTATACCATTACCCTGTCACGCTCAGCCCGGCCCGACAAACCGGTATTTAACGGGGTAGCCAATGCACAGGTTTCCATACACGATCATTTAGGTGCTGAAGTGAAGCTTACGGCACTGGAACGCGGCACCTATGTCACACCAGCAGAATTCAAAGCCGAAGCAGGAATCCTCTACCAACTGCAAATCGTTACGGCACAGGGCGAACGCTATGCAAGTGATTTCGAAAGTCTTCCCGAACCCGTGGGTATCGATACCGTTCAGGCAGAAGTGGAATACCATACCGACCCACGGGGCTATTATGTGAAACCCGGCGTTCAATTTTATGTTTCCACCGAAGCGGCAATAAACGATTCTGCCTGTTTTTACTGGCGCCTGACCGAAACGTTTGAGTTTCATGCTGACTTTGAAATATATTATGTTTTCGATCAGGGTATTCTCCGTGAGATGCTTCACCGCGACAGTCTAAGGGTTTGCTACCGGACATTGGCTATTCCGGAAATTTTTACTTATAACACGGTAAACATGAATTCACCGGCATTGGTACACTTTCCGTTAAATTTCACTGATACAGAAAGTCGTCGGCTCTCGGTGCGGTATAGCCTCTTAATCGACCAATATACTGTATCCCAAAAACACTATGCCTTCTGGAACAGCGTGGAGCAACAAAATAACGGCCAGGGCGGGCTTTATTCTACGCAACCTTTTCAAATTCAAGGTAATATGTATTGCAGTAGTAACCCTGAACAACCGGTGTCCGGAAATTTCACTGTGGCCGGACATACCGCGATGCGCATCTTCGTCGACCCGCCCATTGGCGTAAATTATTATTATCCGGAATGTACCATAGACACCAGTGCGATGGAAGAATTTTATTCAATTCGCTCCTACCCGCCCTTAAGCTGGCCGGTTTACGCCACCCGAGATGAAAACGGAATCCCGGCCTTACCCAACCAAAGCTGCATGGACTGTACGGTGTCGGGGACCCTTGAAAAACCTGATTTTTGGTAACCGGATTATGGAAACTTACCTTCAAAAAAACAAACGACAAAAGGCGCAGTACCACGCCGTATTTTTCGCTTCCAATCGTAATTTTATGCGCATGAGAAAAACAATCTTCTTTCTGGTGTTCGTTTGCAGTTTATCGGGCCTTTCAACCGCACAACCCTTGTCAGGAGTTTATCCAAAAGAGACGTTGTTTTTGAGTACCGACAGAAACCTGTATTGCAGTGGCGAGCGGATCTGGTTTTCCCTCTTTCGTACCGAAGGAGTAAGTACCATCGCCTATGCCGAACTCTTTGACCACCAGGCGGAACACTGCGTAAAAATTACTCTGAAGATTATAAATCAACACTATACTGGTAGTCTCGAAATACCGGATCATTTTCCGACCGGCCATTATACCTTCAGAGCCTATACCTATTACCAGCAAAACTTTTCGGCCACCGAATTCATCAACCTCCCGGTTACTATAATCCATGCTGGGGCTCCAGCATTTTCCGATACGATACAAGCTAACCTCCCCGAGAGGAAGGAACCTGAGAAGCCACCTATGGCAAAAATAATAATGCAAAAAAACCATTATAGCTCCCGCGAACGTGTAGAAGTGACCATCGATCCTTTTCCATCCACCACCGACACCTTACGTTTTGCTACGCTATCGGTAACCCAAAGAGGAACACGGTATAACACCTTACGCACAACCACACCGCATTCCAAAACCGATACAGCATTAAAACTGCCGGAAATAAACGATCCTGTGTTGCATGGGTACCTATCCGGCGCAGTAACCGAAGAACAAACCGTGCTGCTGGCAAAACCCGGAAACAATCCCGATTTAAGAATTGCAACTACCCATAACCACCGTTTTTGCATTCCATTTCTACCTTTCGATGAGGAGAAAACGCTGTTTATGTCACTTGCCAACAAAAACACAGAAGATATCCAAATTAAAATTGAGCAGAACTATTGTCCGCATTATCCGGAAATAGTTGCCAAATCACGCCCCGACGACACGATAGTGCTGAGTTTGATCCGCAACAAACAGGTTGAACAACACTTCACCTCAACGACCCTTCCCATGCGGCAAGAAAACGATGAAATTCGAGGATTGCTGGGTGTTGCACCGATAAAAGTTGCCCTGCGCGATCATATCGAACT
>RZYD01000676.1 GCA_009930445.1 Bacteroidia bacterium
CGATATCCGGATGGCCTCCACCGGCGAACTGAACTTTTTTATCATTAACGATATTACTGAACACAAAAAAGCAATCGAGGCTCTCAAAAAAAGCGAGGAACAATTCCGATCGCTTTTCGAATACCATTCCGCAGTACACCTGCTGATTGATCCTGATAGCGGAAAAATTGAAGATGCCAACCAGGCTGCAGAAAAATTTTACGGCTGGACTAAGCAGGAATTACAACAAATGAAAATTTTTGATATCAATACGTTTCCCGACGAAGAAGTCAGGCAGGTCATTGTTGAAGCCCGGATTCATATGCGTGATTACTTTGAATTCAGCCATCGCCTTGCCAATGGAAACATCCGTGATGTGGAAGTATTTACAAGCAAATCCAATATCTTTGGAAAAGAATACCTTCACTCCATTATACACGACGTTACTGAAAAAAAAGAACTGCTGCGGGAAATTATTCAGGCAAAAGAAAAAGCCGAAGAAAGCGATCGGCTAAAATCAGCCTTTCTTGCCAATATGAGCCATGAAATACGAACACCACTCAATGGAATCATTGGCTTTACCGACCTGCTTACCGAAGAAACCCTACCCCCCCGGGAAGTCAGAAAACACTATTCCTCTATTATTCAACAAAGTGCAGAAAGCCTCATGCAAATTATTAACGACATCCTCGACATTTCAAAAATGGATGCCGGGCAGATCATCATTGAAAAAATAGATTTTAACCTCACAGAAATGCTAAAAAACCTGGAAACCCTCTACACAAAAAAACTGCACGACAAAGGAAAGCATGCCATTGCTTTATCCCTTTTGCCTATGGAGGAAACAGTACTTCTGAAAAGTGACAAGAACAGACTAACCCAGGTTTTTATCAATCTACTCGACAATGCCATCAAATTTACTACTTCCGGGGTGATCACCTTCGGGATTGAAAAAACGGATACTGACAGTATCTGTTTGATGGTTTCAGATACAGGAATTGGAATCGCAGCCGAAAAACACGACATGATTTTCGAACGCTTCTCGCAGGCCGATGAAAACATCGCCAACACTTACGGGGGCACTGGACTGGGCCTTTCTATCGTACAAAAAATTATCGCACTAATGCAAGGCGATATCTCCGTGGAATCAGAACCCGGAAAAGGCGCCTGTTTCCGGTTCCGGATCCCGTTAAACGGAAGATAATCCCTATTCACCGCTGCGAACCCTCCCGGTTACGCCATATTGTCATATTATATGTCAATAATTAAATGTGTTTCAATTTGGCATACTATTCGCCAATTCAGCGCGCGATAGGAATATGGAGAAATATTTATCTTTACAAAAAATATAAAACCTTCAAAAAATGAGTGAAACAGCAGAGAAAGTAAAATGTCTGATTATTG
>RZYD01000677.1 GCA_009930445.1 Bacteroidia bacterium
AGAAGTTAAGAGTAAACACGGGAGCGTAATATTAAAAACCAGTTTGGCAATTACGTCATCCGATCCTTTCCCAAGTATCGTTGTCTTTCCACCGATATATCCGGCTGCAATCATGATCAACAGCAATAATATCTGATGTAAAGCAGGATAAAAATCCATATTAAAATATTTTTAATCAGTGATTTGGGCTACCTGATATGAACAAATAGTTTAATCTATCTTTTCATCTTTAACAAAAAATAAAGGTAGAACAATAATCACTTTTACCAAACGCCGAATTCATAATAATTTGTGGGGAACTCATTCACGCAAAACATGTATATCCGAAGTATCAGGCCATACGATGCGAATTCCATTTACTACATGTTGGAAGATCATCGGGATATAGAACATTCTTTTCCGGGGCAGCCTAAAAATCCGACGTAATTCTTTTCTTTTTTCGGGGTAGAATTCTTTAAACGAATTCAAAAAAAGTGTGGAGGAGGCATCCGCTATTTTATTGTACAGGATTGTAATTGCCTTGATTTTTGGTTCTTTCACCCTGAATTTTTGCCGGGTTATTGCTGAAATAAGTATGAAATGCCACAATTTGCTTAAGAAAGTTTCCATGCCGGTTTTCAATTGAATGGACCAGCTGCGTAAATGACCTTGTATGCGGTTTATAACATACACACTCCGAAAATTAGAGGTAGCATATTCCCAGGTTATCCCGTTGGAATCCGTGTGCACCGAAGATTCGATAAGATAAATCCCATGTACTGGCGTATTTTCATACCCGGAGAATTCAGACGAAAGTCCGAGCAGTTCTAAAAAAAAGGAATTCAGCCACTCCCCTGCTGCAATTTCAATCTGGTTCAATCTTCTATGCCATTGCTTGATGCATTGATGGACGTTCCGGTAAAGCCAACGCATCAGGGGAATGATTTTCCGTAGTAAGAAAAATAATAACCAATGAAAAAATTTAGCTACTTTTAAACGGCACTGCTTAAAGAATGGAATAAAACGATTTTTTTTACGCATAATAAATCACATTAAAACGATATAAAAGGGATTGAATTTGGATTTATATGAACAAAAATAAAGTTATATACTCTTGTATATCAAGTATTTTAAGCAATAATAAAAATTAGATTAAGGAATTAAGCAATTTTTAAGGGATAATAAATTCGAAATTATTTACTGCTTAATAAAATTAAATTTTAGTGAAAATTACATATATTTCCTTAATTTAATAAAATTGTATTATCTTTGTACAACCTAATCTTTTGCGAAGCACTCATGGGTATGAAGTCTAATATTATCGGCAAGTTTTATACTTCCATGCTTTTCCCGCGGATTCAGCGTTTTGTTCCCGGGCTGGAGAAGGCCATTTTGTTTTACC
>RZYD01000678.1 GCA_009930445.1 Bacteroidia bacterium
ATCTGAGTCGGCAGAATCAAAAATACGAAAAGCAACACTTGCTCCATCCTGCGAAAGGGTAGCATTCATCAAATAGTCGGAATTCGCTACATTTTTGGGGGGATAAAAAGATCGGGTTTCTCCAGTTACCATAGAATAAATATGGAACAAACTATTTTTTACAAACCCAATCTCTTCATTGCCATTAAAACTGATATAACGGCCATTTCCGATTAATTGCGGTTCGTTCAAAAGGAGCGAATTAATATAAATATTGGAAGAGCCATCAACGTAGGCATAAATAAACCCATCGGGTCCAATAACTGCTTCCACTGCATTGGGAATGGGTAACACCACGGGTTCCCGATCCCTAAAGTTCAGATAATAATAGCCTGTTTTACTCCAGCCAATAATAAAGACACGCCCATCGGAGGAGACCGAAAAAAAATCAGCAGGGGCCCCTTTAAAAGGATCGAAACCCACATCGGTTCCATTAAACCCATACTTCACCTGCGGAGGCGGACTTCCGAACAACATGGCAGGGTCAGCCTGCATAATGGCATGCAAGACGGAATCGTTGCCACTTTCAATTAAAAGCTGGTAATAAATGACGTCAGCATCATCGAGCCCCAGGGCATAAACATTTCTCTGGCCAGAAAATCCGCCGGCGAGGGTAACTTGTTCGATTTCGGCCGAATACGACAGCGGACGCCGGTAAATATGTGCTTCATAGCTATTGGCAGGTTCACCTGCAAAAAAGACAGCCGAATTAGAAGCATTAATGGCCATTTGCTTACTAAAAACGGCCACATCCGGGTCGCTAAAACGATACGCTACTTCGAGATAAGGATAAAGAATATCGGCAGGCTCTTCAGGCTTGATGCAGCATAGAAATGAAATCGAGATTAAAATGAAAGCAAACACAGCTACTCGCATACTTTTTTGGTGTAAAAATACTATTGTTTCAGCACTTGAAGATAAAAACGGGAAAATCTGACCATATTTCTATATTTTTGTAAAAAAATTAGCCCAAAGACATGAAAAAGAAACTAACACTCATTTTTGTTCTGGCAATAGCTACGGTGACTTCCTATAGTCAGCCTTTTGCCAAAAATAACCATCTGGCATCGCTTCAGATTGGTTTTGGGGGAAACATCTACAATGATTACAATTACCACATGTTAATTCCTCCAATGGGCCTCCAGTATGAGGTTATCATCACCGACAAGATTGGGATTGGAAACATTGGTATTGGAGGATATGGCCTCTTTTCTGCGCGTATCTATGACTATAACAACGCGTATTACACCAATACCCGGTATCACATTACAGTAGGCGCACGCGGGTACTATCATTTTGCCCTGGCAGATTTTATGGACGACCCGGTTTTTAATAAGGTAG
>RZYD01000679.1 GCA_009930445.1 Bacteroidia bacterium
GTTCTATGATGCCTATGAAGAAAGTTATTATATATTAAATTTTTATCTCGAAAACCTTTCAGAAGATTATTTCACCTATATAAAATCACGAACAATGCATGAACAAAACAGTGATAATTTCTTCGCTGAACCTGTTCCGGTTTTTTCCAATGTTTCCAACGGTATCGGATTCTTCGGAGGATATAGTCAAAGTGTACATCCTATCCGTATTGAAGGATATATTTACGACTATCAATAAATTTCATACAAAGACAAATAACAGGAAAGGGCAGGTTGTGCTTTTCCCCTGATGGCTTTATCTTTGCGGATATGGAATCGGCCTGTTGATTCACCGTTGATGCGGGGAGAAAGAGGCAGCCAGCGACATGAATCCATTGAAATCTAACACATTACAGTATGAAAAAACAAAGCACCCGAAGGACTATCACGTTAATGGGAATCATTGGATGCACCCTTCTGTTTTTTTCCTGCAGGGAAAAAACACCCCTTCCTGCCACCCTCAGTGATAACGCGGAATTACCATCGGTTACTGTTAACGGGAAACAGTTTCATACCGAAACTTTTGGCAATCCCATAAATCCAACGGTAATTGCTGTACATGGCGGCCCGGGCTGGGATTATGAGTCGATGCTGCCGTTGGCCAATCTGAGCGATGAATTTTTTGTAGTACTTTACGATCAATCGGGGTGTGGATTGTCGCCCCGGTATCCCAAAAATAAAATTTCGCTTGCTTCAAGCCTGGCCGATCTGGATGCACTGGTTGACCACTTCAGTAATAATCGCCGGGTTAATCTTGTAGGGCATGGTTTCGGAGCAATGCTTGTGACTGCCTATCTGGGGCAACATCCCGAAAAAGTAGCCTATGCGGTCTTAGCCGAGCCACAGTACCTGAAACCACTGATTACAGATACCATACGAGCAGCAGGCCTCCTGTGTACAAATCGTCTGACACAAAAACCACCAGATACCACCCCGTGGGATAAAATGGACCGGGAAATGCTCCAAACGCTAAAAAGGCCGGATAACTATTTTGCGCAATTTACCTGTAATCCAACAACTTTTCATGGCTTCCCGCTAAACCGGCCGGGTGCACTCGCTGCCCATACACTCATGGAATCCATTTACCATCCCGACAAAGGCTTCTTTCTTGATTTTACGGTGGGTCATCAGCGTTTTAGGAATACAGTGTTACTTCTTTTTGGGGAATGCAACCCGTACTTTTCCGAAGAGAAAAAAAACGAACTTCGCCAATCAATTAATAATAAAGCGATTATAAAAACCATACCCCATGCCGGTCATTTTATGTTTACCGATAACCCGTTCTCTTCCATTGCATTTATCAAATCGTATTTTCACGACACCCAAATGATCCAATCAAAT
>RZYD01000680.1 GCA_009930445.1 Bacteroidia bacterium
ATATGAATGAACACCAGTTGCCAACACGCGGTATAGTTAATTGCCGGTGCAGTGGGTATTCGAGCGGCACAGCTCGTATCAAAAGTAGTTGTAACTTGACAGGAAAGTGCTTCGAAATCGGCAACTAACCATACCGCCATCCGTTACCATTAATTGTAAAAAAACGCACCGAAACATAGAAAACACTTACGAAAATGACTATAAAAGAAGCAATTTTAAAAAGTCTTGAAGACCTTAACAGTCTGACAAACTATTCTGAAATCTATGAGCATATCGTATTGAAAAAATATTACGACTTTAAAGATGCAAAAACTCCAGCTTCGACAGTCTCAGCTTTGCTCGGTGACTTTATTAGACTTGGCGATGCACGAGTAAAAAGAATAAAACAACCTAGCGGAACCTTTTCGTACTATTTGACAAAGAACGAAGCCAGTCTTGACCTTGAAAGTGCTGTTCTTCCAACAATTCCAGAGACTAAAAAGCCAACAAAAATAGAAACATTCGAAGAACGGGACTTGCATAAACTTTTGTCAAGTTTTCTAAAGACAACTGATATTTATTCGAAAACAATTTTCCACGAACAATCTAACAGGTCTGACGAACACCAAAAATGGATTCATCCTGACTTGGTTGGAATCAAGTTTTTAAAATTACAAACAAACGCAAGTCAGACATTCTTAAAAGCAATTAACAGAGTTGATACTTTTAAAATAAGCTCGTACGAAATAAAAAAGGAAATTAATTCAGACTACGAATTGAAAAAATCATTTTTCCAGGCTGTTTCAAATTCCAGTTGGGCAAATTATGGATTTCTGGTTGCCTTTGAAATTAGCGACAATTTGACTGAGGAAATGGAAAGATTGAATCAATCCTTTGGAATTGGAATTATTGAGCTCAAAGCAAATCCATATGAAAGCAAAATACTCTTTCAACCCAAATACAAAGACTTGGATTTCAAGACAATTGACAAACTTTGTAAAATAAACAAGGAATTTGAGAAATTCGTCGAGCAGACAGAAAAGCTTATGACTGCAAGTGATAAATACATCAAGGCGACAGAAAAGGAATTAGATGAATTTTGCGACCGTTATTTCTTGACAGATACCGAAGTTGAGAAATATTGTAAAGAGAAACATATACCGATTGAGAATAACAACTAATGGTAACAAAGGCTATAACAAATAGCGGGTTTGGAAACATAATTGGAGCTTCGTCGCCCGCACAATCATTTGTGTTGGTTGACAGCTAAGTGCCACGCAATCCGCTACTTGTCATAGTGTGCCGAGAAGCAGAACATCGGTATTAGTAACGTTCTGCCTGCTGTAAATAAGATGGTGGAATCCGACACAGGCGGACGAACCACCAGTGTC
>RZYD01000681.1 GCA_009930445.1 Bacteroidia bacterium
TACCTTTGCCGGCTGAAAAAATCCATTGGAACAGACATTGAAAATGCTGCAATTCATGCAGTTAAAAGGATCGAAAAAGAAATGACAAAATTTACAGAAACAGGTTTGAGCACATCGATCCTGAAAGCAATTGAAAACATGGGGTTTGAGGAACTCACCCCGATACAGGAGAAGATAATACCCTATCTTCTTGATTCAGAAAATGATATAATTGGATTAGCGCAAACCGGAACCGGGAAAACGGCTGCTTTTGGGCTGCCGGTAATTGAAAAAACCAATCCGGAGATCAAATCAGTTCAGACCCTGATCTTATCGCCTACCCGTGAACTGTGTATCCAGATTTGTAAAGAGATGGAACTGTATGCCACAGGCACGAAAGACATTTGCATTGTGCCGGTGTATGGCGGTGCGGCCATAACACACCAGATCGACGCCCTGAAAAAAGGATGCAATATTGTGGTAGCCACACCCGGACGGGCCCTGGATTTAATCAACCGGAAAGCCCTGAAGGTATCGGAAATCCGATGGTTAATCCTGGATGAAGCCGATGAAATGTTGAATATGGGTTTTAAAGAAGAGCTGGATGCCATTTTGGAAAACACACCGGCGAAGAAACAAACACTGCTTTTTTCTGCAACGATGCCCCGGGAGGTGCAGCGAATTGCCAACCAATACCTCAAAAACCCGGTTGAAATCTCGGCTGGCGAAAAAAATAAAGGCGCTGAAAACGTCTCGCATGAGTTTTATATGGGGATGGCAAAAAACAGGTACGAAATATTAAAACGTATTGTGGATATCAACCCGGATATTTACAGCATTGTTTTTTGCCGCACCCGCCAGGAGACAAAAGAAGTAGCCGACAAGCTGATGAACGACGGGTATAACGCCGATGCCCTTCACGGTGACCTGAGCCAGGCGATGCGTGAATCGGTAATGCGGCATTTTCGCGCACATCACTTGCAAATCCTTGTGGCTACCGATGTGGCAGCCCGCGGGCTTGATGTTATCGACCTTACCCATGTAATCAACTATAACCTCCCCGACGAAAAAGAAATATACATCCACCGCAGCGGAAGAACCGGCCGTGCCGGGAAAAAAGGAATCTCCATGTCGATAGTCCATACCCGCGAGATGAATAAAATCCGGGAACTCGAAAAAGTTACGGGGAAAAAATTCGTCAATAAACAAATCCCAAACGGAGAAGAAATTTGCGGAAAACAGCTGTACAACCTCATCGACAAAATGGAACACATTGAAGTGGATGAAGAAAGGATCGGGCCTTTTCTCGAATCCATTTATAAAAAACTGGCCTGGCTCGACCGGGAGATGCTGATTAAGAAATTCGTCTCCATGGAATTTAACCGTTT
>RZYD01000682.1 GCA_009930445.1 Bacteroidia bacterium
CGCGCCGGTCATCACCAGTAACGGCGGCGACGCCACCGCAGCCGTCAGCGTGGCCGAGAACACCACGGCGGTGGCCACGGTCCAGGCCACGGACGTCGATGGCGACGCCATCACGTACAGCATCACCGGCGGCACGGACGCGGACAAGTTCGGCATTACGGATCTCGGGGGGGTGAGCGCGTCACTCTTCTTCAAGGCTGCTCCGGATTTCGAAACGCCCACGGACAGCGGCACCAACAACACCTACGAGGTCATCGTCCAGGCCGATGACGGCAAGGGCGGCACGGACACCCAGACCATCACCGTGACGGTGACCAATGTTGACGAGGCGGCCCCGGCCATCACTTCCGGCGCCACGGCCATGGCCATCGACGAGAACAGCGGAGCCGGGCAGGTTATCTACACGGCCATTTCCGATGACTCTGCCGACATCAGCGGCGGCGTCACCTACGGCCTCAAGGCGGTCGATGACCACGCCAGTTTCAGCATCAATGGCGCGACCGGCGCGGTCACCCTGACCGGCGATCCCGACCACGAGACCAAGGCCGGCTACGCCTTCACCGTGGTCGCCACCGACGCGGCGGGCAACTTCAGCGAACAGGCCGTGACCCTGGCCGTCAACGATCTGGACGAGGCCGCGCCAACCATCACTTCCGGCGCCACGGCCACGGCCATCGACGAGAACAGCGGAGCCGCCCAGGTCGTCTACACCGCGACCTCCACCGACACCGCCGACATCGCCGCCGGCAGCACGACCTACAGCCTCAAGGCGGTCGGTGACCACGCCGCATTCAGCATCGATGGCGCAAGCGGCGAGGTTACCCTGACCGGCCCCCCCGATTACGAGACCAAGGACAGCTACGCCTTCACCGTCGTGGCCATCGACGCCGCCGGTAATGCCAGCGAACAGGCCGTGACCCTGGCCGTCAACGACGTGAACGAAGCCCCGGTCATCACTTCCGGAGACACGGGCACGGTCGCCGAAAATGCACCGATCAGCACGGTAATCTACACGGCCACGGCCTCAGATGTCGATGCCGGTACGACCCTGGTCTACAGCCTGACCGGTGCTGACGCCGATTTGCTGAACATTGACGCGAGTACGGGCGAAGTCACCTTGAAGAATCCTGCCGACTTTGAAACCAAAAACTCGTACAACTTCAACGTTGTGGCCACGGACAACGGAGCCCTGACCGATACCCAGGCCGTGACCGTCAGCGTGACCGACGTGGACGAAACGCCGACCATCACCAGCGCCACCTACAACGCGGCTACGGGCGTCTTGACCGTCACCGGCACGTACATCGAAGCCAATGGGGGCGGCGCGGACATTGACGCCAGCCGCTTCACCCTCACCGGCGAGG
>RZYD01000683.1 GCA_009930445.1 Bacteroidia bacterium
TTGTTTCGGTTATTGAGATCCGATAGCAGGAGTATGGCTCCGGTGAGGGCAATTATCAGTATTCCTTTTGCTATTTTTGCTATTTTGTTCATTCGATGAAATTTGTTGTTTTGGTGGCCTGTTTTATATTATGGTGAAAAAGCAAATGTACTATTGTTTCCGGTTTCCGGCAACACAACATTTTTTCGTGCTCCTATGGGTGATTAGTGCTCCGGGATATGGGAATTCCTGATGTTGCCGGGGTTCACTCTATCGGCTGGAAAGCATAGTGCTGTATTTTATTATCGTTTCCCGTTGTTTCGAAAATATCATATTTTTTGAACTTTTTTTCTATTCCTGCGATGTTCATCCTATCTTTGACCCAAAACAAACAAACCATGAAGCTTATTATTCAAATTCCCTGCTACAACGAAGAGAAAACACTAAGGCTGGCACTGGATGAATTACCTAAAACTGTGGAGGGTTTCGATAGGGTGGAAATACTCATCATTAACGATGGCAGTACCGACAATACGGTAGGTGAAGCTAAGGCATGGGGGGTCGACCATTTGGTTTCGTTTACCAGGAATAAAGGCCTTGCCCGCGGTTTTATGGCCGGTATTGAAGCGTCACTCAAAGCCGGTGCCGATGTGATTGTTAATACCGACGCCGATAACCAGTATAACGCAAAGGATATTGAAAAACTCTGCCGCCCCATTCTGGATGGTACTGCCGATATGGTGATTGGGGAACGCCCTATTAACAATATTGAACACTTTTCCTGCATAAAAAAGAAACTCCAAAACCTTGGCTCATGGGTTGTTCGAAAGGTTTCCCGAACCGATATCCCTGATGCGCCTTCCGGATTCCGTGCCATCTCCAGGGAAGCCGCTTACCACCTCAATGTTTTTAACGATTATACCTATACCCTCGAAACTATTATTCAGGCCGGACGAAAAAATATGGCCATAACCTCAGTCCCTGTTGGCGTCAACGATGATTTGCGTCCATCGCGACTCTTTAAAAGTATGCGGGCCTATATTAAGCGTTCCATAGGTACTATTTTTCGCATTGGCATTATTTATGAACCCAGAAAATTTTTCTCCTGGATCGGAATTGTTAGCTTTATTTTAGGTACATCATTGGGTATACGCTGGATTATACTCTATTTTGTCGATCCTTTACGAACCCATATCCCAAGCCTTATCCTGGCTTCTATTCTTATTATTATGGGGGTTCTTGTTGTCGTGATGGCCGTGCTGGCTGACCTGATCTCCGTGAATCGGAAAATTCTTGAAGAGAACCAAAGCCGGTTGCGAAAACTTGAAAACGAAAAGTACAGCAAAAAAAGTTAATTTTGCGCCCAATATGTTTTTGATTTAGCA
>RZYD01000132.1 GCA_009930445.1 Bacteroidia bacterium
AAAGGCAAAGGCGGACTGGTAGCCCACAGCGGAACAAACAGCGCCTACGAAGTAGAAAAAAGGGTTGAAAAAGGTGATCAGCAATCCATTCTGATTCAAAATGCCATGTCGTACCAAATTGCCAAATCGATCGGTGCACTGGCCACCGTGCTGAAAGGCAAGGTTGATGGGATACTTCTAACCGGAGGGATTGCCTATAATACACACCTGGTAAATTATGTGAAAGAAAGAGTGGAATTTATTGCCCCACTTTCGGTGTACCCAGGAGAGGATGAAATGGGAGCCCTCGCAATGAATGGGATGATGGTACTCAAGGGCGAAATCGAAGCCAAATCGTATTAATAAAACTTTTCTTACTGGTAAAAGGCTGCCTGAACGAATTAGTGCAGCCCTTTTTATTACATTTATCGCAAATTATTCCTACAATGAATACCCGTCAAACCTCCATAAAAGTAAAAAAGAATAATGGCGATCTTGTGCCATTTGAAAATGAAAAAATAAAACGTGCGCTTAGAAATTCCGGAGCGTCAGAAAATGAAGTGCTACAGGTAGTTCGTCAGGTTGAACAAAGTATCTACGAGGGTATCACAACGAAAAAAATCTACCAGATTGCCTACCGGATTCTCTATAAAAACAGCCATCGGAGTGCTGGCCGGTACCGCCTGAAAAAAGCACTCCAGCAAATGGGCCCCACGGGGTATCCTTTCGAACACTTTGTTTCACGTATTTTTCAGGCCCAGGGTTACGAGGTACAAACCGGCATACTTGTCGCTGGCCGATGCGTACAACATGAAATGGACGTTGTCGGGAAAAAGAACGAACAAATCATTATGGCGGAATGTAAATTTCACCGGGCAGAAAGTGCAAAAAGTGATGTGAAAGTGAGCCTTTATGTTCATTCCCGAATGGAAGATATTAAAGCACGGCTGGAAAAAGAAGGAGCACTCCGGAATACTAATTTTGCCCCTTATATCATAACGAATACACGCTTCACTGAAGACGCAGAACAGTATGGGCGTTGCGCCGGGTTAAACCTGATCTCATGGGACTTTCCTGCTGGAAGCAGCCTGAAAGACCTTATCGACCAAAACGGATTTCATCCGATTACCAGTATCAAAGCACTTACCCAAAGAGAAAAAAACAGCCTCATGGAAGAGGGCATCGTACTCTGTCGTGAGGTAGAGGAAAAGCCTGAATGCCTGGAAAAATTCCATATTCCACAAAGCCGTTTAACCACTATTCAAAAAGAAATCAGGGAATTGATCAGGAAAACCTAAGAATACTTCCACCATCAAATCTGAAAATATCCATAAATAACCCACCGTTAAAAAAGCTTCAAAAATCGTCTGGTTTACTGTCGGGGCTTAATACGCTCAGCAATAATCTGGTTAATCTTCTCAACCGGAATCCGGTCTTGTTGCATGGTATCCCGTTCGCGAATCGTTACCGAATTATCTTCCAGCGTCTGATGGTCGATTGTAATACAATAGGGAGTACCAATGGCATCCTGACGACGATAGCGGCGGCCAATGGCATCCTTTTCATCGTACTGACACATAAAATCATACTTCAACGCATCAAATACCTCTTTACTCTTCTCCGGCAATCCGTCTTTTTTAACCAGAGGAAGTACGGCGGCCTTCACAGGTGCGAGCACCGGAGGAATATTCATCACAACACGCTCGCTGCCATCCTCCAGCTGCTCTTCGGTGTAGGCATGGGTCAGAATGCTCAGAAACATCCGGTCGACCCCAATTGAAGTCTCTACCACATAAGGAATATAGCTCTCATTCAGTTCCGGGTCAAAGTAGCGCATTTTTTTGCCACTGAACTGCTCATGTGCTTTGAGATCAAAATCAGTGCGGCTGTGAATTCCTTCCAGTTCCTTATATCCAAATGGAAATTTAAATTCTATATCGGCTGCCGCATTCGCATAATGGGCCAGTTTTTCATGATTGTGTAAACGGTATGATTCTTCAGGCATTCCCAGCGAACGGTGCCATTTTACACGGGTTTCCTTCCAGTAATTATACCATTCCAACTCTGTTCCCGGACGGACAAAAAACTGCATCTCCATCTGTTCAAATTCACGCATACGGAAAATAAACTGCCGGGCCACAATTTCGTTGCGAAAAGCTTTCCCAATCTGAGCAATTCCAAAAGGAATCTTCATCCGGCCTGATTTCTGAACATTCAGGTAATTGACAAAAATACCCTGTGCCGTTTCCGGGCGTAAATAAATTGTATTTGCCTCTTCACTTATCGATCCGATTTGCGTGGAGAACATCAGGTTAAATTGCCTCACATCGGTCCAGTTGCGGGAACCGGAAAGGGGACAGGCGATCTGCAGATCTTCAATCAACTGACGAATTCCTGCAAGGTCGTTCTGCTCCATAGACTGATATAACCGGGTACTAATCTCATGGATTGTCGTAGTATAACCCACTACTCTGGGATTGGTTGCGACAAATTGCGCCTGATCAAAAGTATCCCCAAATCGTTTTTGGGCTTTTTCGATCTCTTTATCAAGCTTCGCCTGAATTTTGGCCAGATAATCTTCTACCAAAACATCAGCGCGGTATCTTTTTTTGGAATCTTTATTATCAATCATCGGATCATTAAACGCATCCACATGCCCGGAAGCTTTCCAAACGACAGGATGCATAAAAATTGCCGAATCAATACCCACGATATTGGTGTGGTACTGCACCATCGACTTCCACCAGTAGGCTTTAATGTTATTTTTCAACTCTGAACCATACTGCCCGTAATCGTAAACTGCAGCCAACCCGTCGTATATTTCACTCGACGGAAATACAAACCCATACTCCTTGGCATGGGATATAATTTTCTTAAAATGGTCTTCCTGATTCATCATGGCGCAAATGTAAGATAATTTTTCGCTTCCACATTTTTGCATAGTATATTTGTAAAAAAAACAAACCCCATGCGTAAGGATCCATTTTCTGCCCGACAGTACATCATCATGGGTATTATTGTTCTTGTTGGAATGACCTTTTGGTTCCGGTTGCTTTTTTTACAAGTGGTGGATGACACTTACAAGCAATATGCAAACAGAAATGCCACGCGCGAAATAACGCAATACCCGGCACGGGGATTGATTTATGACCGGAATCACCGCATGCTGGTTGTAAATGAAGCGGTTTACGACCTGATGATTATCCCACGGCAGGCAATTAATATCGACACTTCAGAATTTTGCATGTTACTGAACATCACCCCGCAAGAGTACACCGAATACTATTCAAAAGCAGCAAAATTTTCACGGTATAAACCATCGGTATTTATAAGTCAGATATCCAAACAAGATTATGCCTACCTGGAAGAAAAACTGTTCAAATTCTCGGGGTTCTTCGTTCAGCCGCGTACACTTCGAAAATACCCTTTCCATGTTGCAGCCCAAACGCTGGGATATATCGGGGAAGTAAATGCGGGCCACCTTAAAAAAGATCCATGGTACCGACAAGGCGATTATATTGGAATCAGCGGGCTGGAGAGCATATATGAAAATGATTTGCGCGGAAAAAAAGGAGTTAAAGTCGTACTCGTAGATGTACACAACCGTGAAAAAGGAGCCTATCAAAACGGAGCCTATGATACCTCAGCCATACGCGGCAATGATTTAATAACTACGTTGGATCTTGAATTGCAGGAATATGGCGAATTCCTTTTGAAAAACAAAAAAGGAAGTGTGGTAGCCATCGAACCTTCTTCGGGCGAAATTCTCTCTTTTGTCTCTTCTCCCGGATACGACCCAAACCTTCTGGTAGGAAGAATCCGCAACCAGAACTACAAAATTTTACGCGACGACATCAATAAACCGCTGTACAACCGGGCCAGTATGGCCACCTATCCCCCGGGGTCATCCTTTAAATTACTCAATGCACTAATTGCCATTGAAGAAAAAGTCTTGTTTCCCTACACCCAATATTCCTGCCAGGGCCCGGAATCGAAGCCCATACGCTGCACACACCACCATGAAACACCGCTGGGACCCGTGGCCGCCATCCGAGAATCATGCAATCCATTCTTCTGGAATACCTTTAAAAGTATTATCAATAAATACGATACCCCGGAAGAAGGCTTTAACCACTGGCGAAATTATGTCGTTAGCTTTGGACTGGGCAGCACCTTCAACACTGACCTCTTCAATGAACAACCGGGTAATGTGCCGCAGGACAGCTATTATAATAAGTATTTTGGCGAAGGACACTGGAATGCGCTCACAATACGCTCATTAGCCATTGGCCAGGGAGAGCTGCTGCTCACTCCGCTTCAAATGGCCAACATTGTTGCTACCATTGCCAATAAAGGCTTCTACGTAAAACCACACTTTGTAAAACGAATCTACCAATCGCAGGGAGAAATCGAATATGTGGATCCCTCTTCCCCAAAAATCGTAACCTCTATATCTCCCGAAAGCTTTAATCTGGTTATTGAAGGTATGGATCAGGTAGTTCAAACAGGTACAGCCCGCTATTATGCAAAACTGCCAGGTATTCGCATTTGCGGAAAAACAGGTACAGTACAAAACCCGCATGGTGACGACCACTCTGTTTTTATTGCATTTGCACCAAAAGAAAACCCTCAGATTGCAATTGCCGTTGTAGTGGAAAACAGTGGCTATGGAAGCACCTGGGCCGCTCCGGTAGCTTCCCTTATGATCGAAAAATACCTTACCGATACCATCACCCGAAAATCAATGGAATCGCGTATTCATGAAGCCATATTCCTGAAAAAACCTAGCGAAATAAACGAATGAGAAAAAGAGGCGCAATTGTAAAAAATATCGACCCCACCCTGGTCATCCTGTACTTTATCCTTGTTTTATTTGGATGGATTAGTATCTATGCGGCCACATACACTCCCGAACACTCCAGCATTTTGGATATTTCCATGAGCTACGGCAAACAATTAGTCTGGATTGCCACGGCGCTGCTGATCATTTCAGTGATCCTGCTTACCGATCCAAAGTTTTTTAGTACCTTCTCCTTCCCAATCTATATCTTTTTCCTGGGGCTTCTATTGGCAGTCTTATTGTTTGGAAAAGAAGTTGCCGGATCAAAATCCTGGTTTCAAATCGGCGGATTTGCTATTCAACCCTCCGAATTTGCCAAATTTGCCACTTGTCTGGCATTAGCCAAATACCTTTCAGCAAGTACCTTTGACCTAAAAAAAACAACATCAAAAATAAAAGCAATCCTGATTATCATTTTGCCCGCAATACTGGTTCTTCTACAAAACGATACGGGCTCCGCTCTGGTTTACATTGTTCTTATGCTTGTCATTTACAGAGAAGGATTATCAGGAAATATTTTTATCCTGGCGGGCATTACAGTGGCAATTTTTCTTCTAACCCTGCTAATCCAACAAATCTACGTGCTAGGCCTTATCTGGCTGATAATACTTTTTTTGATTTGGATTTTCAGAAAGTCAAAACGAACAATCTTTCTACTGATCTTCGGAGGATTACTCGCCAGCGGTTTTACATTTACCGTGGATTATTCCTTTAATAATGTACTTGAACAACATCAAAAAACACGGATTAACGTACTTTTGGGGATTGAACAAGATCTCCGCGGTGCAGGATATAACGTCCATCAATCAAAAATTGCCATTGGGTCAGGCGGATTTTCCGGAAAAGGTTTTTTGCAGGGTACACAAACAAAATTCAATTTTGTACCTGAGCAAAGTACCGATTTTATCTTTTGTACCATTGGTGAAGAATGGGGATTTATTGGAACCACAACCATTATTTTACTCTTTCTTTTCCTGCTTATCCGAATTATTATAGTAGCAGAAAGACAACGATCGGCATTCAGCCGTATTTATGGATATGGGGTGGCTTCTATCCTCTTTTTTCATTTTACCATTAACATTGGCATGACCATCGGATTAATTCCTGTAATTGGAATCCCCCTGCCATTTTTTAGCTATGGAGGGTCTTCCCTGTGGGCGTTCACCATTCTGCTTTTTATATTTATTAAGATGGACTCCTACCGGCTTGATTTGTTGTAATTATTCTTTCCGAAAAACAAAGCAGAAAAAATACCCATGTAAAGGCCTTCTGTTTTTAAAGGGCCGGGTTTTATAAAAAAAGCCAACCCGACGGGATGGCTTTTTACCTGACCATTTTTATTCTTTAATAATACAGATACCGGTTATCTTCAATCTGATTAGCCTTTTCGATGGCATTAGGCGCTTCGCGGTTTATGCGTGTGCGGAACTGATTGGCCATTGCTGTGGCTTCCCGACTGAAATCATTCTTTAATCCGGCTTCCTGGAAACTATCCAACGATACCACATAAATCGCCTGCTCTCCTTTGATGACGCCGGAAGTTTCACCGGGGCTCAGGCTAAATACGGTACCTACAACTTCAGGTTCACGACCATAATTCGGAATATTAGGTGAATTGAATACGCCTTCTTCAACCGTTTCGACGGTAACCCCAAGCTGACTGGCAAGGGCATTCAGATCATTTGTGGTTGCCAGTGCCGATTCAACTTTCTGAAGAAGCATATCAGCCTTTTTCTCACGAATCACCAGCGGGCGAATGTTTTCCTTGATATCCTCCAGAGGCTGATACTCTTCCTCATGAATTTCCTTTAAAGAAGCAACAACAAATTTATCATCGAAGGAATAAACCTGGCTAACGTCACCAGCACTTGTTGATTCAAGAAATGCCCACTGCAC
>RZYD01000684.1 GCA_009930445.1 Bacteroidia bacterium
TTACAAAAATAATTGCTTCAGGAGCCAGCAACATAGATTCAGAATCAATTTTTCCGGTTGAAAAGCTCGCACTTGAGTTTACGGGTGCAGCGGAAGGAAACCTGAAAATAGAGGCATCGCAGTCCATTGACGCGCTGATCAGCGGAGCCTGCACCCTTAGACTGGAAGGGGAAACCCCTCAACTGGATGCCATGATTTCCGGAGCTTCAAAACTGAATGCGACAGAAATGAGCGCCAATGTAGTAACACTCAAAGTTTCCGGTGCCTCAAAAGCCACTGCTTATGCTACAGAAAAAGGGGAAGCCATTATTTCGGGTATTTCTGACGCTGAATTTGTAAAATCAGAAACGGCAATCATAAAAATTACCCGTGAAGGGCAGGGAATAAAAGAGGGAGAAGCCGGAGCAGAGAAAGGGGTCACTGTATCCAGCGGAGAAGATGAATCCGTGAGCATTCATATCGGCGACATTGAAGTAGATGTAAAAGATGGGGAATCAACCCGTGTGCGGGTTGGCGGAAAAGAAGTGATCGTGGATGAAGATGGAAATGTGGATGTCAATAAAATCAATAAAACCCGTTTTGATGGCCATTGGGGCGGTCTACATCTGGGCATTAACGGGTTTCTGACTTCCGATAACAAATTTGCAGTTCCGGAGGGTGCAGGTTTTCTTGAACCAAAATATCAACGTTCCTGGCAGTTCAACCTCAATCTGTGGGAACAAAACATCAATCTGGTCAAGAATAAATTCGGATTAACCACCGGTGTCGGGTTTCAATGGAACAACTACTTCTTTAAGAACAATGTTTTTCTTCATGGCGATTCATCGATGATTTACGGAACGTATGAGAATATTGCCCATCGTTCGTATGAAAAGTCAAAACTGGTAGTCAGTTACTTATCTATTCCATTATTAATGGAATATCAGACCAATAAATATTCAAGGCTTGACAGCTTTCATGCAACTGCCGGGATGGTAATGGGCATACAGCTTCGGGCGCACACAAAAAATGTATATTCCGATAATGGAACCAATAAGGTAAAAGGCTGGGAGGATTATAATTTATCGCCATTCCGATTCGATGCTTACGGAGCCTTAGGTTGGGGGAAAGTCAATTTATTTGCATCGTATGCAATAAATACACTGTTTGCAGAAAACCAGGGCCCGGAAGTGTATCCGATAACCATAGGTATTACGCTACTCGGATGGTGATTCTATCGATTCCAATTTTCAAAAAAACGGCCACCGGGGAGGTGGCCATTTTTTTGAGTTTGGGAGGGATTAAATCAAATGCAATTAGTGGTTGAGGATAAAAAGTTTACAAGGTCATAAGGCAGGATAGATTCTACATTAAATAAATGTA
>RZYD01000685.1 GCA_009930445.1 Bacteroidia bacterium
TTTTCTGCAGGGAGTAGATATTTTTAACCAACAAACGATTATTTACAGCATCTATCCGCGGGTCGACGGGTTGGAACAAGGAGCTCCCGTTGATGTTCACGGGTTAACGATCGGACAGGTAAAAGATATCCGGTTTGCCCACAATGATCCCAACCAGATTCTGGTTGAAATGATGCTAAAAACCGATCTGGTTATTCCCAATACCAGTATTGCAAAAATTTACAGCTCCGACCTACTGGGATCAAAATCTATTGGGTTGCACCTTGGCGGCGACGGAGCACCCATTAAAAATTATGACACCCTCTGTCCGGCTATTGAGACTTCGCTAATGGAGGAAGTGAACAGACAGGTGGCCCCAATAAAGATCAAAGCCGAAAACCTGCTTGCTTCCCTCGACACCATGGTGATTGCCGTGCAGAGCATCTTTAACGACTCGGCCCGTGAAAACCTGGCAGCCAGTTTCCGGAATATCAAACAATCGATTGATTATCTGAAAAATACTTCCTATAACATCGACACAATGGTTATCGCACAAAAAGACCGTTTGGCCCAAATTGTGGGGAATGTGGAATCCATTACACGAAATATCGATAACCATTCAGTAGAAATCGCCAATATCATTACTAATTTTTCATCTTTCAGCGATACGCTTGCAGGCGTTGAACTGACAGAGACCATCAAACGCACCGACATGGCTTTAAACCAGTTCTCTGCAATGATAGAAAAATTGGATGAAGGGGAAGGAACCGTAGGTCAATTAATGAAAAACGACACCCTATACTTCAATCTGGAACGTTCGGCCCATGAACTGAACAGTCTTCTATACGACATCAAGCAAAACCCCGGACGGTATGTCCGGGTTTCGGTATTTGGCAGAAAACCAGCACCGTACGAGTCGACGGAGAAAAAATAAGTAGCAGATTTATGGTTGTGGCCTCTTTTGGCGCAAGGCATCAGCACCCATCGTATCCGGCTGCATTGCATCCAAGGAGTGCCTAATACCTTCTGGGGCAGTACGCCAGGAAAAAATACCGGCAGGATCAGCGGGCCGGTCCTGATCAAGCCATTGGAATCCTTTTAACACCCTCTCCGCTTCCGGAAGTTTCTCCGGGGGGTACAATGGAGCATGCGGGTTCGAAAAATACGCAATACGTACTACTTTGTTCTCCTCAACCCAAATTTTCATATCACCCGATTCCGCTTTATTGATTCCGGCCAACACATTTTCCTCATCGCGCAGGTAATAAATAGTTTGCGCATTCCCAAAAACATCCACCCGGCGCAACGCATTATCAATAAACCAGGCATGCATTTCGCCGCCACTAATCTGATTAAAATTCGATGGTTCATCAACAGAGATA
>RZYD01000686.1 GCA_009930445.1 Bacteroidia bacterium
TTCAAAATACTGGCGTTCTTTGGCCATTTGATAGATTTTTTCGTACTGATGCCTGTTGAGTTTAATATCAGGAACTTCGGGGAGATGATAAAAACTCAGTGTATTGATATTTTTTCGGTCGTAGAGCGCTCTGATCGGGAGTTCTGATTTTTGAATTATTCCCAGAATACCGGCTTCAACCATCTCTTTATAGAAGAGTGCGGGTTCTTCCAGATAGGGTATTTCTTCTTTTATTACTGAATCGGTATTTCTGTTTTCAAAGTTAAATTGCCTTATTTTACTGTTTTTTACGGCAATTTCTTCGTTTCGCCGAATAATGGAATCTCTTTTCTTGGTTGCTTCTTCCGAGAAATCGATTGGCCACCCTTCATTGGTCCCTTCAATCAGCACCCATGCGCCTTTGAGCGCTCCTTTCATCCGTTCAAATGCATTGCGGTTTTGTGGTTCAATTAGTACGTGGCCCCGCTGAATGCCCTTGGTTCCGACGGTGTAGGAAGGGGTAGCAAAATGCAGTACCATGCCTTCTTCTGCAATAAGTTTTCCAAACCAGGGTCCACGGTTGAATCCTACTGGAAGCACCCCGGCCGAATCCATTATCACCTCCATACCCCATTCTTCAAATTTCGAGGCCGCCCATTCCGCTGCGTTGTCATACGCATTGGAGCCAATCAGCCTCCCGCCGAAACGGTTGCATAAAATATCCAGATGCTCCATGGTACGATTGTCTGTTTGTCCGGTTTCGATGATCTTATTCACCTGTGTCTTTGTCTGGCCAAAAAGCATAGGTGAGGTTAGCAACAGGGCTGTGATGAATAGAGTGGATAGGAGTTTCATGTTTGAATTGGTTTTTTTGTGTGTTTGCAAAGGTAAGGAATTTTTTTCCTGTATAATGCGATAGAAAACGTTCGAGACAGATAATTGTTACAATGAAAAGAGTATTGTTAGCGCGGTTCTTTGGAATCGAAGGTCGATTTGCAGGCTATTTTTATCTTTTAGTTTCCGTAGTGGAATATAACTAACCTTTGAATCTTGTTTTTTGTCTCCTGATCTGTATGGAAAATTTTTTCTGTCCGGGCTGTGTTGTTGTTTTGTGTTGAAAATTAGCACCTTTTTTCGTGAGTTATATTATTTTTGAGTAAAGTATGTATTTTACACCTTAATAAAGACTACTTTTGCCGATCTTTTAAAAATGGGAAATACCGTTATGTTAGATATCAGAAATATTGCCATTATTGCTCATGTGGATCATGGGAAAACAACGCTGGTTGACAGGTTATTATATCAGGTTAAAATGTTTAGGGAGAACCAACAGGTTGAGGATTTGATTCTGGATTCCAACGATCTGGAACGGGAGCGGGGA
>RZYD01000687.1 GCA_009930445.1 Bacteroidia bacterium
TTTCAATCCACGCCCCCGCGCGGGGGGCGACCGTGACGGGTCAACGCGGACCGACACGTCATAGCCGTTTCAATCCACGCCCCCGCGCGGGGGGCGACCATCGAATACTACGCCAATTCAGAGTGCAGTATCGTTTCAATCCACGCCCCCGCGCGGGGGGCGACCGGTCCTGTGCCGCCAACGGGTCAGCCCCGCCGATGTTTCAATCCACGCCCCCGCGCGGGGGGCGACGGCTCCTGCGGTGCCCCATGCGCGGGACGCATTGACGTTTCAATCCACGCCCCCGCGCGGGGGGCGACTCACGGCCCCTGTCAGAGTCACCCCGTTCGGCGGCGTTTCAATCCACGCCCCCGCGCGGGGGGCGACCGAAATGGTTGGGCCTGGGCGCAACGAATAGATGGTTTCAATCCACGCCCCCGCGCGGGGGGCGACTCAGTGCGTCACCGGCCGCGGTCGTTCCGGCGTAGTTTCAATCCACGCCCCCGCGCGGGGGGCGACGTCTTGCCCGCACCATAGCCAGCGGCCAGACAAGGTTTCAATCCACGCCCCCGCGCGGGGGGCGACATGCACGAAACCAACTCCGGGAGTCGTACCGGGCCGTTTCAATCCACGCCCCCGCGCGGGGGGCGACGCGAGAGATGCCGAAGCGTCCATTTCGACGGAAGGTTTCAATCCACGCCCCCGCGCGGGGGGCGACTCTTGTCATAGGCTTGCTTCTCAAGGGCCTCTGTGTTTCAATCCACGCCCCCGCGCGGGGGGCGACCCGGCGCTTTCATCTTCACCCATCGTTCGTAGACGTTTCAATCCACGCCCCCGCGCGGGGGGCGACGCGAGCAGTGGATGAAGTTTGTCCACGGGGACGGCGTTTCAATCCACGCCCCCGCGCGGGGGGCGACCGGCCTCTTTCAGCCGCTCGTATTCCTCAGCCTGTTTCAATCCACGCCCCCGCGCGGGGGGCGACCATAGACATGCCCGTTAAAGCCACGCTCGCCGACGTTTCAATCCACGCCCCCGCGCGGGGGGCGACCTGGCCGGGTGTGATGTTGTCCGTGGTGGCCACGGGTTTCAATCCACGCCCCCGCGCGGGGGGCGACTGCCTGGAAGACATTGGCCGAAGTCGAATCTGTCGTTTCAATCCACGCCCCCGCGCGGGGGGCGACTCCGCGAAAGCCGCCGGGAAGTTGGTCTTCAGCGTTTCAATCCACGCCCCCGCGCGGGGGGCGACTCCGGGCCTGGCGCGCGGCGAGGCATACACAATCGTTTCAATCCACGCCCCCGCGCGGGGGGCGACGGCATCTGGCCACACGGTTTATGCTCGTGGCAAATGTTTCAATCCACGCCCCCGCGCGGGGGGCGAC
>RZYD01000688.1 GCA_009930445.1 Bacteroidia bacterium
AGAACTACTACAGAAGGAGGATCCCCTCAATCAAAATATTCAATTATTTTAGAAAGATTTCTGCTTCCGCGACTTTACTAACAACCCCGAAAGTCGAGTGTTTAACCAGAATATTTTTTTGCTTAGTTTATTACTTGATACTACACTTGCTTCAACTGATGAATTTAGTTTTTCCAAAGAAAAGCACATATCGTTTGAAATTTTTGCTATTAGTTCGGCTTTCCCACGCTCATGGCCTACACCATTAGCCGAAGCGTGAGGTGCAGCAATATCGTTGATGATTGTTTTCAGATCTCGGAATTCATATTCCATATCAGTCCTTCATTTTTATACACAACGTCGCAAATCACCGGCTGTAAAAAGCAGAGCGACGAAGGAACGGCGCTTTTTGCCGTCCGAGTGTATTTGCCTTGTTAGGCGACTCCCCGAGTCTGCCACAGCACAAGATCTACCATCTTAATTTTGGTAATTGCCGCTTGTGGAAATTTTGTCCCAAATTCCTTCACGAGATACTCCCCGCTTTCCGTTTTCATAAAGGTTGCAAATTTATCTCGCAATTGGTTGTAGACTAATACTATTTTTCCCTCTCTATCTTTTGAAGAGGGTGACGGCAACTTAAGTTTCGCATTCTCTAATACAAATTTATCAATTACCGGCCTATCGGGATGAATTGTAGCTACAAGCTTACTGGCAAATGAGGCCTCCAGTCTGCCAGTCTTTTCATATATTGCTGTAATGGCGTCATGAAATGAGACCCCTATTTTCTTATTTTTCTGTAGAAGCTCATAAAAGTGAGATTGCCATTCAGCATTTCTTCTCACTCGGTAGAAATGATTAAATTGTTTTTGAAACTGTCGATCGCTCGATACATCGACAACTTGAAGCATCTCCTGCAATGCAATATACTTTTTTAATCCATCCTCAACTTGCACGATAGCAAAGTTTATTTGTTCCTTTGTGAGCTCAATCATACTTCTTTTCCTTCCGCCTAACGCTTGAGATGAGATGCGGTGCCTGGCAACAGACTGCAGCTAAGGGTTCGCCCAAGGCCAATAATATCGTTCTTGAGATCAATGACACCTTGTAAGAACTCATTGGCCCAGTAGGATTGATATGAAGCTCCGCCATACTCGAAGGCACCAACCTTGATGCCAACTACGTTGTCAACAAACGAGATGGAAACTTGGTGTTGGACAAGTTGCCGATGTTTGATGGTGTTGGTAAATGCGGATGTATACATGAACCAATGTGACGGAGGGTGTCCAGAATTATGTGTAAACGCCTTCCTAAAATTCGATCATTCTGTCCTCGAATTGGATGCTGAATCTGGTCAGCGCGGCCTTCCAGTCC
>RZYD01000689.1 GCA_009930445.1 Bacteroidia bacterium
CTTTTGGGAACTTTAGCTTCCCTGAAACAAAAAAGCACTATCCAGGATGTTTTTCTTTCTCCTAAACTCGAAGCACTTCAATCGGCTGTTTCACAGCTTTTATTGTTAGGAAAGAAATACCATTGTGTGGTAGATAACCCTCCTTATATGGGGGGAGGAAATATGAATAAGGAACTTGCTGATTTCGTAAAACATGAATATCCCAAGGCAAAAGCAGACCTTATGACCTGCTTCATGGAGACTGGGCTAAAGGTATTGGAACCTAAAGGATTTCTGGGAATGATTAATCAGCACTCCTGGATGTTTCTCAGTAGCTATGAGAAGCTTCGTGAATCGTTAATTGGTAGTACATTTATTGATACGCTGTTACACTTGGGACCCCGAACATTTCCGGAAATTGGTGGAGAGGTTGTACAGAATGCATCTTTTACATTCTGGAATAATAAGGTTGCAGATAGTGGAAAGTTTATCAGGTTGGTTGATTATGGGAATTCAGCATTGAAGCAATCTAAAACCCTCGAAGCCATCAACAACCCTGACTGTGGATGGTACTACACCGCCAACCAAAAAGACTTTGAGAAAATACCGGGTAGCCCGATTGGGTATTGGTTGAAAAATCCGGAAGTGTTCGATAATGAAAGAATTAGTGAGGATTTTTTCTCTGGCGGTAGAAACAAAACACATAATAATATACGATTTGTTCGGTATTTCTGGGAAACTTGTGGAGGTGTTAATTGGGAAAAGTATTCGAATGGAGGGGATTTTAAACGATGGTATGGAAATGAAATATATATATTAAGATGGGATGATTGGTCTAAAAATTATTATCATATGAAAGGAGGTTTATTAAATCCATGTTTTTTATTCAAAAAAGGTGTGACTTGGAATTTAATAACATCTGCATATAATGGTTTCAGGCTGAAAGTGCCTGAGGCAATTTATAGTTCTGGCTCTCCTACGATTTTTAATAAAAATTTTGAATACGATTACTTTGTATTAGGTTTCCTAAATACAAAAGTCGCTCAAGTCTTATTGAAAATGATTAACCCAACTTTAAATACCACTGTTGGAGATGTTTTGTCACTTCCAATTATTAGACAATGTGATGTTTTAATTGAAAGTTTCGTACAAAGTTCAATTGAGCTATCTAGAGAACAATGGGATTCGACTGAGAGTTCTTGGGATTTCCTCCAAAATGAGCTAATCCGAATCAAAGGTCATGACCTTGAAGAATCCCTTGACCTTTACCAACAATACTGGACAAACAAATTTTATCAGCTGCATCATAATGAAGAGGAGCTTAATGCGCAGTTCATTGAAATCTATGGGCTCCAAGAGGAACTGACGCCT
>RZYD01000690.1 GCA_009930445.1 Bacteroidia bacterium
CGGGGTGTGGCGCAGTTGGTTAGCGTGCTTGACTGGGGGTCAAGAGGTCGCGAGTTCGAGTCTCGCCACTCCGACTTAATAATCAAAGGGTTACAACTTCAAAGGTAGTAACCCTTTTTTAATAGAGCAACAAAAGAGTATACATCTACAGTAACTACAAGCAGAAAGCCCGTACGACCACACTATCAATTATTTTTCCGTAAATTGCATCCGCAATAAAACACCATAACCATGAAAATTATCCTGCGGATTCTGATACCTTTCCTAACCCTTTTCCTTATGACTTGCAGCAACAAACATAATTTCGAAAAACAGTTTCTTCATGAAAACTGGGAGTTCAAAAAGGTTACGGACTCGGTGTGGATGCCGGCAACGGTACCGGGAACCATCCATACCGACCTGATGAATAACAACATTATCGAAGATCCTTATTACCGTCTGAATGAACAGGATATGCAATGGATTGATAAGGAAGAGTGGGAATACAAAACTTCTTTTGATATTGATGACAAGTACCTGGAAAACGAAACCATAATACTTCATTTCGATGGCCTCGATACCTGGGCAACAGTGTACCTCAATGGAAAGATAATTCTGAATGCCGACAATATGTTCTATCAGTGGGAAGTAGATGTAAAAGAATATCTCCGGCAAGGAAAAAACACGCTGCGGATTCTTTTTCATTCACCGGTTAAAAAAGGGCTGGAATTACGCGAAGAGCTGGGCTACTATCTTCCCGGAGCCGAGAATGACCAATCGCAACTCGGTGGAACAGGCGATATTAAAACCGTGGTTTTCAGTCGCAAAGCGCAATATCATTTTGGCTGGGACTGGGGTCCGAGGCTGGTGACCGGAGGAATAGGGCAGCCGGTTTATCTTACAGCACATAACTATGCAAAAATTAATACGGTCCGGTTTCATGCCATTGAAATCAAGGGGGAAGAGGCAACCCTGGAGGTAACAGCCCAAATTGAATCTTTTAAGGAGGAATCTGTTACTGTAGCCATTTTTTGGGGCGATGCCATCACCACAGAAAAGACTTTCCTTGTAAAAAGCGGCAAGAACGATCGCACACTCCCTGTAACAATAAAGAACCCGAAATTGTGGTGGCCCAATGGATTGGGAGAACAACCGCTTTATCATTTCAAAATTCTTCTCATTAAAAACAACCGAACCATCGACCGTATTGTTGAAACTATAGGCCTTCGGACATTAGCGCTGGTGCAGGAACCGGATTCGGCAGGCAGCCGGTTTTTCTTCAAGGTAAATGGTGCGCCTGTTTTTATGAAGGGGGCAAATTATATTCCTCAGGATATTTTCCTGCCAAGGGTAAAACCTTCGGATTATGAA
>RZYD01000691.1 GCA_009930445.1 Bacteroidia bacterium
TAATGCTTGTTGTGGCAGTCATGCTATCGTATGTGGTATCGTGTCAAAATTTTCAATTTGAGGATACAGCACAAAAGGCCGAATTTGAGATTACATCACAGGGAAAGCATACAGTCACGCTTGAATACGCCTTAAAAGAATTTTCTTTAGAGAAAAAAAACTTCAGGGATGAAGTTTTTGATGTTATCCGGATGCCCGGAAAATTTCTTCCCGGAAACGAGGGCGACCCGAATCTTCCCACAACCAGTTGTTTTTACGCCATTCCGGAGGGAGCAACTCTGACCTGGTCGGTAAAAAAACAAACTACTGAAAAAATTTCATCTGTAGAAATTATCCCTTCAGGAAAAATACCCTTCGACACCGAAGAATATTCGGACGCACCCCGAAAAAATGCAAAAGTATACGACAAAAATTCCTTTTTCCCCGCCCAACCTGTGCTGATATCTGAAGAAATGAACGTTCGGGGCGTTCGGATGGTTCAGGTCGGCGTAACTCCGTTCCAATACAATCCGGTTACAAAAGAACTTTTGGTAATTCATTCCCTGGTCCTTGAAATAGCGCTTGAAGGGGGAAAAGCTGCGCCTGGAGAACAACGGTTACGCAGTTCCTGGTTTGAACCCCTGCTTCAGGATATGCTTATCAATTATGACCAGCTCCCTCCATTAGAAACAAAACCACGTGCGACACAATCATCCTCCGGATATGAATATCTTATTGTAGTTCCCAACGATCCGGCATGGATGCCTTATGCCCAGCAAATCAAGAAATTTCGTAATCAGCAGGGAATCCGCACGGGCATTGTAACACTGGCTGAAATCGGGGAAAACAGCCCATCTGCTATTGAAACTTACATCGATAATGCTTACAATTCATGGGACATCCCTCCGGTAGCGGTATTACTGATGGCCGATTACGGCAGTGATGCCACGAACCGCATCACTTCCTTTGAGTTGCCGCATCCTTATAGCGGCACTTACATTTCAGACAATATTTATGCAGATGTCACAGGAAATTCGCTTCCTGACATCATTTTTGCCCGTATGGCAGCTGAAACAACCGATGACCTGGAAATAATGGTTTCGAAAGTCATCGATTATGAAACCAACCCCCCATCCGACGCTGCCTTTTATGCCTCACCGGTTACCGCGCTGGGTTGGCAAACGGAACGCTGGTTTCAGATTTGCTCGGAAGTAATCAGTGGCTACATGGTAAGTTTAGGGAAAAATCCGCTTCGGGTAAATGAAATTTATAGTGGAACACCGGGAACAGTATGGTCAACAGCCACAAATACTGCTGCTGTAGTTGATTATTTTGGCCCATCGGGATTAGGGTACATCCCTTCAACC
>RZYD01000133.1 GCA_009930445.1 Bacteroidia bacterium
ATTACGCCAGTGAAACCCTGAAGAATTTTCGCCATATTGGTTAATCAAAATGATACCTAAAACAATAGCTGCAAGGGAAAGCAGAAACCGATACAGTGATTTTATGGGTAAGAGTGAAACACCCCAGATAATGATGAAAACAGGCCAGAATTGCCAGATGTCATGCCAGCTAAACCAGATTACATCGAGGTTTTTCAATATAAAAAGGGTGCCTGACAGAATCAGGATAACGCCCCAAAACAATTTTCTGTAACTCATATTGTTTATTTTTTAACTGGTTTGTCTTTATAATTTTCATATATCAAAATTCCACCGATGACGATCAGGATTATGGGCCATAAGTCACCGAAAGTAATAGCCGGTATGAAACGATCCACCAGAAACATGAATCCCAGAACAATAAGAATCAATCCGGCGATAAGTGCGCCATTTGATTTTTCCGGATTTTTGTTTGTGTTTTTTTCGTTACCATTGGGAGTTTCTCCGTGGCTGTCATAACCCATTTCTTCGAATTTTACCTCTTCTGCATTCATAGTGTTGGATTTATTGTTGTTTTTTTTTTCATCAGGATTGGGATAAAGTGATGGAGACTCCGGTACAAGAATCCATAGCAATAAATAAATCAGCACTCCGCCGCCTCCGGCCAGCGCAAGAATAAAAAAGATTACACGCATGATAACCGGATCAATGTCGAAGTAATTTCCCAGGCCGCTGCATACACCACCAATGATTCTATTGGTGTTACTTCTGTAAAATCTGTTCTTTTCCATAATATAAACACTTTTCGACGTACGACGCAATTTTAATTTGCAAGTTACAGCTAATTTATCCTATCGGTTACACGGCATCAGGAAGGCTGATTTTTCGCGAAGCCCTGGCTGAAATCGTGATACTTATCTCAAATAGAAGATACAGCGGTATGGCAACCATTATCATACTGAAAATGTCGGCCGGGGTGATAATCGCTGAAATAAGCAAGATGAGAATCAGGGCAATTTTTCTGCCGTTTTTCATGAGATGAGGGGTTAACACCCCAATTTTGGTCAGAAAATACACCACGATAGGTAACTCAAAAACCAGCCCTACCGCAAACGATAACGACATGACCGTATTGATATAACTCCTTAATGCAATTTGATTTTCCACGTTAAGGCTTACCTGATAGGTGCCCAGGAAGGTAATGGTGAGCGGAACGATGAGAAAATAGCTAAAAAGTAATCCCAGATAAAAAAGGGAGGAAGCCATCACTACGGCTCCACGGGAGTGTTTTTTTTCCACAGGAAGTAGGGCGGGTTTAATAAATCGCCAAAACTCCCATAAAATGTAGGGAAAGGCGAGAATGAGCCCGGCCATTACGCTAATATACATGTGCGCAATAAATTGCCCCGACAGCGCTATATTTATGATTTTCAGGTCAATATTGTCCAGACACATTCCGGGTGAGTTAAGATACACGCTTAATTGACAAAACAGACGATGTGTGATAAATGAAGAGGAGGAAGGGGCAAGTAAAATTTGATCAAAAAGAATGTCCCGGGCCAAAAAAGCACTTATTGCCAGAAGTAACACCGCCACAATGCTTCTTATCAGATGCCACCGGAGTTCTTCCAGGTGCTCCCAAAAGGTCATAGCTCCCTTTTCGTTTTTTTTTGCCATCACTACAAAAGTAACGATATTTCGTTGACTGGATTACGGAAAAAACAAACAACTGTCGCCAAAACTCAAAAACCGAAAATCGTTGGCCAGCGCATAGTCGTAGGCTGTTTTCCACCGATTGCCGATAAATGCGCTAACCAATAATAATAAGGTACTCCGGGGCTGATGAAAATTTGTAATTAATGCATCGGCAAAGTGCCAGTGGTACCCTGGCCCGATCAATAAACTGGTCTCACCCTGTAGGGTTTCCAGTCCTTTATTAGCCATAAATTGCAGAATGGCATTTAAACTCTGCTCGTTGTCAACTTCCTGGAGCTGTAGCGTATACGGATCCCATTGGTTGACTTGAAGTTGTGTATAGACTTTAGTCCCGGTGCAGAGTTTGGCTCCGAACCAGTAAATACTCTCCAGCGTCCGGGCCGTAGTGGTTCCGACTGGAATAATTTTTTTGTTACCACGATGCAGGAGGGCTTCAATTGTTGCCTTTTGTACCATGATTTGCTCGGTATGCATGGTATGCTCTTTTATTTTTTCAGATGAAACTGGCTTAAATGTTCCTGCTCCCACGTGGAGGGTTACATGGTGTTGCTGGATGCCAGCTTTCTCCAGTTGTTGCAGTACACTTTTTGTAAAGTGAAGCCCTGCTGTCGGAGCTGCTACCGAGCCGTTATGCCTGGCATACACGGTCTGGTAGCGTGTTTTGTCGTCTTCTTCTGCTTCGCGTCGTATATAGGGCGGTAAGGGTATTTCTCCTGCTGCTTCAAGTATTTCCGAAAAGGATAATTCTTTCTTGTCCCACCAGAACTCAACCTCCGAATATCCGTCGTGTTTTCTTTGCCGCCTGACCCTGAGCATTGTTTCCTCACCATATATCGATAGCTCCATCTTCAATTCCTCCTCTTTCCATCGGCGCGAGTTCCCCACAAGGCATTTCCATGTCACTGGCGAGGGCTGAATAAAAGCTGTCTGGATTTCGGTAAAGGGTGCCAGTGGCTCCAAACAGAAAATTTCAATTCTTGCCCCTGAGGCTTTATAAAATTGTAGGCGGGCCTGCACGACTTTCGTTTCATTAAATATTAACAGGCTCTCGGAAGGGAGAAAGTCGGTGATTTGTGAAAATGTGGCCTCAGTAATCCCTTGGGGGGTGCTAATCAGTAATTTTGACGCATCACGCTGGTTTACCGGATACCATGCAATTTTTTGGGGTGGAAGTTCATAATCATAGGCCTCTATTTTTATTTCCTGAAGAAGGCTGAAATGTGTCGTAGTGATCATGGTTCAAAAACATCAGATATATCAATGGTTGGTGCGTATAAATGAAATACATCGTCCATCTCTACCCGTTTAATTTTGTCAATTGTGTTGGATTCCTGACGGTACCAAACTTCCACATAGAAATCATTGAGAAGATATAGCTTTACTACGTAGTACACATAAATACGGGATAAAATCTCTCTGCCCTCATCAAAAACCATGGCCAGGCGATCTACATTGTCTGCATTGTCAAAATCTAAACGGGTTATCATACGCGTTGCAAAATTAGTATATCTGATATTGTAAACAATTAAAAGGAGTGCATGTTTGGACAAATGCCTATTTTTGCAATGGATTTAGATATTGTGTCGTATGCGTAAACATATTCCTAATTTTATTACTCTCCTCAATCTGGTTTCAGGGCTTACCGGCCTTTTTTTTCTGGCCAGTGGCCGATTGCATCAAGCCTGTGTTATGGTCATGATCGCTTCTTTTTTTGATTTTTTTGATGGAACTGTTGCAAGAATACTGGGGGTTTCGTCTAACATCGGAATTGAACTTGATTCGCTTGGTGATTTAGTGTCCTTTGGTGTTTTACCTGGTTTCGTTGTGTTTTACATGATTAATGGAAATTCTTTTTCTTCGGTGGAGTCCTGGATGCCGTTTGTCGGGTTTCTGATTCCGGTTTTTGCAGCCCTTAGGTTGGCTCGTTTTAACCTCGATTCGACTCAACAGTCAGAATTTAAAGGAGTGCCTGTTCCTTTGATGGCCTGGTTTTTTGCCGCATTGCCTCTTATTTATGCGGAATATGGGTTCCCCTGGCTCTACTCTTCATGGGTATTGATTATTTTTACCCTGGTTTTTTGTTTTCTTATGGTGAGCAAGGTGCCTGTACTCTCACTTAAGTTTTCTGACTTCTCTTTCCGGAACAATAGGGCACGCTATTTACTGACCCTTGTTGCCGTCGTGACTGCTTTTGCGTTAAAAACACTGGCTATTCCAGTGGTTATCTTACTTACTTTGTTGTTTTCGGTAGTGGAAAAATATTTTTTGAAAACTCCGGACAACGTAACATAAAAAAAGTGTTTCTTTCGTTTTAGAAGGGATGAATTGTATGTAATGAAAGTTAATCTATTAAATGTCAATAAAATGAAAAATCGTTATTATCTGTTAATTGTGTTAGGTGTTATTGTTATTCTGATCGTCTGGTTGTCGGGAGGAACAGGTACTCCTGTGGAAAAAAATATAACGGCACCAGTCAAACACGGCGATTTTTCCATTAATGTTACCATAACCGGCGAGCTGGAAGCGCGGACATCAGAAAAAATTTATGGTCCCAATGGTGTTCGGGATTTCAGAATATGGAATTTGAAAATTGAAGATATTATTCCGGACGGTACTGTAGTGGACAGCGGACAATATATTGCCCGTCTCGACCGCTCAGAATTAAGCAACCGCTTGAAGGATGAACAAAATGAGCTGGAAAAACTTGAATCACAGTTTATAAAAACAAAACTGGATACTTCTATGACTCTTCGGGCCGCCAGAGATGAACTGATAAACCTGAAATTTGCCCTGGAAGAAAAGAAAATAAAGCTGGAACAGTCTGTTTTTGAGCCTCCTGCCACCATCAGGCAGTATGAAATCGATTTGGATAAAGGCGAAAGAGCCTATAGCCAGGCGGTTACAAATTATGGGCTTAAAAAGCAAAAAGCTGAGGCAGATATGCAGGAAGTATCTGCTTCCCTTAATCAGAGCCGTCGTAAGTTTGAACAAATGATGGATCTTCTATCTGAATTTACTATAACCGCTCCAAAAGCGGGAATGGTGATTTATAAACGAAATTGGGATGGCAGTAAAATGGGCATCGGCGCCACAGTGGGGGCCTGGGACCCAGTCGTGGCTGAGCTCCCGGATCTTACGAAAATGATTTCTAAAACGTATGTAAATGAAATTGATATCAGTAAGATTAAAACCGGTCAAAAGGTTGATATCAGTGTGGATGCCTTTCCCGATAAACATTTTACCGGAGAAGTTACCGAAGTGGCAAATATCGGCGAACAAATGAAAAACAGTAATGCCAAGGTTTTTGAAGTAAAAGTCGATGTGCATGAATTTGATTCCATTCTCCGTCCGGCAATGACAACAAAAAATATTATTACGACGGATGTAATTAATGATGTGACCTATATCCCTCTCGAAGCGGTACATAGCAACGACTCTATGGTTTTTGTCTATAAATCCAACCGAATCAAACAGCAGATTATTACAGGTAAAAGTAATGAAAATGAAGTTATTGTTATTGAAGGGTTAGCAGAGGGGGAGGAAGTGTTACTCTCTGTTCCTGAAGATAAGGATAAATATAAAGTTAATGTACTTTAATTTGTTGCCATGAACTATCAACGTTATTTGTATAATTTGAACATGGCAATGGAAGCTGTGATGGCCAATAAATTCCGGTCAATCCTCACGGCGCTGGGAATTATTTTCGGCGTCGCTGCCGTTATTGCAATGATGGCCATCGGGAATGGTGCGCGACAGGAAATTCTTGACCAGATTAAGCTGGTAGGTGTGAATAATATTGTAATACAACCTGTTTCGGATGAGCTGGATGCAGAAGCGAACGGTGAAGATGAGGGGAAATCATTGCAAAAAAAATTTAGCCCCGGACTTACCCTGAATGATGCCCAAAGTATTGCCGATATTATCCCGACCGTAGCCATTGTAAGCCCGGAAGTGGTGTATGAAACTTTTATTGTCAACGATGGAAAAAGGAGTGCTGCTAAACTTACCGGTGTTACTCCTGATTTTTTTCGGATTTTTAATCTGGAAATTGAACGGGGTACTATGTTTAATTTTGAACAACTGGAGCAGGGAAAAGCAGTGTGTATCATCGGACCTGCACTGACAGCACGTTTTTTTTCCAGCGAAGATCCCATTGGGAAATATATTAAATGTGGCAATATCTGGCTGAAGGTGGTAGGCGTGTTAAAAAAAGTTCCCCTGAGCAATACGGCCACGGAAGATCTGGGTATTTCAAATTATAATGAAAACATCTATGCACCCATTCAAACCGTCCTTTTACGGTTTAAAGACCGGTCGGTTATTTCCAGTGCTTCTTTACATGGGAGTACCGAAACTTTTGTAGGTGATGGGTTTATGAGCATCCAAAGCAGTGGCGGAAGCACCGCCGTCGGCGAAAACCAGCTGGATCGTATTGTGGTTCAGGTAAACGACAGTAAAGACCTAAGTGTTACTGCATCCATTCTTCAGCGGATGCTCCTGCGCAGGCATCAGGGGAAAGAGGATGTGGAAATTAAAGTACCTGAACTTTTGCTTAAGCAGGAACAGAAAACGAAAGACATTTTTAATATCGTTCTGGGTGCCATCGCCAGTATCTCCTTGATTGTGGGAGGTATCGGTATTATGAATATTATGCTGGCTTCAGTAATGGAACGCATTAAAGAGATCGGAACCCGCCGGGCCATTGGCGCCACCCGAAAAGATATTATTTTTCAATTCCTGTCGGAAGCTACAATTATCAGTATTACAGGTGGGCTGATTGGAATCGCATTGGGAATCGGCCTGGCTAAAATTATTATGCATATCACCGACATCCTTACCATTGTTTCGCTTGCTTCGATTTTGATCTCTTTTGGCGTTTCAGCCACCGTAGGGATCGCCTTCGGATATATGCCTGCCCGAAAAGCTGC
>RZYD01000692.1 GCA_009930445.1 Bacteroidia bacterium
ATCCATTATCATTTTGTATTCGTACACACTATTATGGCCTTGATCGGTTTCGAGGTTAAAAAGACTTTTTGCCAGTGCCAGCTCATCGTTCTTCATCCGGTCCCAGGCCTGATATTGCTCAAATACAGAGGCCGTCACGTACTCCACCTTTATTCCTTCTGCCTTAAGGGTTTCCAAAATTTGCTTTTCCGTTACCAGCGCTGCAACTACAGTTTTATATTCGTCATCACTTTTTGTTTCAGAGAGTTTACGGTAATCTTTAATAAAACCGCGGCTCAGGCTCAGCACTTTATCTTCTACAATTTCATCGTTCTCAATTTTTGTGGTTCCTGAAATCAAAGCACCTGTAGCCTCTTCCACAGCATTCCGAAGGGCATTATCGAGGGCTGATTCAGCAGTTTCGCCATACCCGGTTGTAATCACTTTCTTTTCGTCTGGGCCGGGTATCAAGGGTTGAACTTCTTCCTGTGCATTGAGCAAAACAGGAATTAATACGACCAGAAAACAAACAAATCTTCTCATAATAAGGTATTATTTTTTCATTTTTAAGGAATCGAGTTGTGCTTTACTCCAGGGATCCACTTGGGTATGCGCTTCGAGAAAGGTTATGAAGGCTTCGTTATCAGGATATTCCATTGCATCCAGACAAAGTCCGAGGTTTCCGGCTACGAACAGGGCAGAAGGATCAAGCATATAAGCCAGGAGAAGAAACGGCATGGCTTTCTCAGGTTGATCCAACAGCCGGTAAGTAGCTCCGGTAAGATTCAGCGTGCGGGTATGAATGCCTTCATAATTAATAGACTGTTGAAGAAAATCCAGGGCTTTCTCCAGTTTTTCTCGTCCAAACTGTTCCTCTGCCTTATTATATAATTCCCGTTCCAGGCTGTGCCTGATGGCATAGGGATTTATGGCACCCGGCAAACCCAGGATGACACTATACAACGTAGGGTCATCAAGGCTGGAAACATCATACGGCCTTCGTTCGCCACAAAAAAGCAGCATCTGTTCCCAGGTACTGTGATTTTTCCCCAGTGCCCCCAAAAACTGCCGGTAATACAAATCCTTCTCTTGTAGCGGTGCGGAAGTAACCAATTCGGTATATATGATTTGCCGGAATAAGGGGGACAACACGTTGGCTTCAGCTGAAACCGTGTCCATGTATAAAAGCGACAGTGAATCGGGAGTTTGCAATACCGATAGTTCCAGCCGGCTGTCGATTTGTTGCTTTAGCAAGGCCTGAAAAGCCGTTGACACCATACTCCGCCCCGAGAGGTAATGATGTACCAACATCAGGTAATCATCCGATGTAAAATCCTTATAATCATAGAGTTGAATTGCTTTCTCC
>RZYD01000693.1 GCA_009930445.1 Bacteroidia bacterium
CCGCATTGGCCAATTCCAGCGCTTTGAGATAGATGTAGGTTTTTTTCCGTGCAAGGATGTCACCCCCAATTTTTTTTCCAAATTTTAGCTGATCCCCATAGGTATCCAGCAGATCGTCCTGTAGCTGAAAAGCCATCCCGAGGAGTTCGCCAAAACGGTATATTTTTTCCTGCTCTTCTTTTTCTGCCCCTGCGATGGCTGCTCCAATCTGCATACTTGCGGCTAACGCAACCGCCGTTTTTAACCGTATCATATTCAGATAGTCGGGTATTGAGGTATTATCTGAGACCTCAAAATTCATGTCAAACTGTTGCCCTTCACATACTTCTATTGAGGTCTGGCAAAATACACGCATAATTTCCGGAACCAGATCTGCACGGGTTCGGCGTACATAATCGTACGCCATGGCAAACATCGTATCTCCTGAAAGAATTGCCACATTGGTATCCCATTTCTTAAACACAGTTTCTCTTCCTCTTCGAATCGGTGCTTTATCCATGATATCATCGTGCAACAATGTGAAGTTGTGGAAAATTTCTATGCCCAGTGCCGGGCAGAGGGCCTCTTCTGTTTTTCCTCCGTACATCTCACATGTCAGCAGCATTAATACAGGCCTGAGCCGTTTTCCTCCTCCTTCGAGCGTATAGGTAATCGGATCGTAGAGTTCGCGTGGACTTCCGTTGATATTAAGCGCTGCAATACGCTCATTGATCAGTGAAGCAAGTTCTGTGATACTATGCATAATCCTGTGTATTGTTTTGGTCTTCAGCAAACTCTTCAATGGGTAAACGTGTGGTGTCAATGTCCTCTTCCTCGTCGTAAATCTCCATTAAGGGTTCTTTTTTAAACCATTTTGTGGTAATCCATTTGTTTAATGATAGTAATAACGAAGGAAGTACCAGAAGGTTCGAGAGAACAGCAATTAATAACGTAAAACTCACCAAGAACCCTAAGGCTTTCGTGCCTCCAAATGAACTGAAAACAAAGATGCCAAAGCCAAAAAACAGAACGATACTGCTGTAAATAATGCTAAATCCCATCTCCTGTAGTGCTTTCATTACCGATTCTGTAATATTTCCCCGGGTGCTTTTCAACTCCATCCGGTAACGGGACAGAAAATGAATAGTATTGTCCACCGAAATTCCCAATGCGATGCTGAAAATAATGATGGTCGAAGGTTTTATTGGTACACCGGAAAACCCCATTAATGCAGCAGTAAGCAGCAAGGGGAATAAGTTGGGAGTGAGCGATACCGATACCATTTTTATGGAGCGAAAAAGGGAGATCATTAAAATAGTAATGGCAATTATAGCGATTAAGAGGCTGGTTTTTAAATTATTAATC
>RZYD01000694.1 GCA_009930445.1 Bacteroidia bacterium
AGCAATGGATCCTCACCATAGGTTTCTTCTGTGCGACCCCATCGTACATCAATGGCAACATTTACTACCGGTGATAATATTTGCCGTATACCCCGGGAAACACTTTCCATAGCAATGGCTTTTGCCACGTCATGTACAAGATTAGGGTTAAAGGTTGCAGCAAGGCCAATAGCCTGAGGAAAGACAGTTGCTCCTTTACGTACCAGTCCATGAAGCCCTTCATCAAATGGAATTACAGGAATTCCAAGCCGTGTCTCTTCCCGAAAAAATTTTTGTAAGGCATTTATTTTTTTTGCAGACTCAAAGGCTGAACCATCGGGCTTGTATTGAACCAATTGGGCTGTGGGTTCCTCCGTGCGGCTATCGGTATTCACTTGAAACCCAAAAATACCGGAGTTAAACAATGTTGTGTCATATCCGATATCGCCTGGAATCATGAAAAGCTGACGAAATTTTTCTTCGGGGGTCATCTGTGACAGCAAATCCTGAACCCTTTCCTCCACTGGAAGTTCCGGCTTTTTATACTGTTGCGCTTTAACGTAAAAAACAGAAAGAAAAAAACAGAAGAAAAAAACAGTCATTTTCATGTACAGGTTGATTAACTATTTTACAACAATTTCGTCAGTAAAAACCCACGAACCTCCACCAGCAGAGGGATGCCAGTCGAAAAGCCTAAGGCTTCCCGAGATATCAAATTTAATAAACTGATAACGCTTTCCTGAGGTATTAAACGTAAATGTACGGGTTATTGGTTCCTCTTGCTGATTACCCTGAACCGTCTTGTTTTCAATTAAAGAATAAATCTGTCCGTCTTCAGAAACAAAACAACGGATGGATAGCGGATGAAGAATCCAACTTTTGGGGTCATAGAGGGTCGATATTTCTATGGTTGAGGCCATAACAGGTGTGCCTAAATCAACACCCACTGAAAAATCAGTTGACTCCCAGCCCAGCCAGTTTACTTTATAATCTCCGGCACCTCTCACTCCATTGGTAAGGTATGTGAGGTCTCCCTGGCTGTATTTCGACGATGGCAAAGGATTAGCCCAAACGGCCTTTCGAAAAGCGTAATTACCTTTCACCTGAGCCGCAAGAAACCTTTTTGTGGCTAAATAATAGTCGTCAATAGTTAAGCCTGATTCGTTCAGTGAAACACATTTGGCTTTTTTGCCGGTTTCGTAAAAAGATTCGAGCATATCCGTCATTTCCTTATTGGGCATAAAATCATCCTCCTTTTCAATATACCAGCCTCGGGGTCCAAACATATCAATTTTTCCAATCTCCATAATCGCATATTGCAGCGACATTCGGGCTGTTTTTACATGAAGAAGATAATCAGTCTCT
>RZYD01000695.1 GCA_009930445.1 Bacteroidia bacterium
GGCGGTGCTTCGCTGAATGCAAATGATTTTCTTCAAATTATCCAAAGTTTTTAATCCTGCTGATGGAGTATCTGGAATGCAAGGTGGTTGTCACTCCGTTTACCACCGGAAAGGACGTGCTAATAGCCCGTCTGGCTGAAATCGGATTCGAGAGTTTTGTGGAAGAAGAAGCCGCAGTGCTGGCCTATATTCCTGCTCCGGATTTTGCCCCCGGGTTACTCGACGAACTGGTTCTTTCCTTGTCGGAATATTTTTCCGTGTCGTATACCGTAATGAAAATTGCGGATAAAAACTGGAATGAGGAGTGGGAAAAAAATTATGAACCGGTTATTGTGGATGAAAAGGTGCGTATCCGTGCTCCGTTTCATGCTCCGGATCCTGCTTATCTTTATGATATTGAGATCAAGCCCCAGATGTCGTTTGGCACCGCCCACCATGATACTACACGCCAGATGCTTGAAGTAATGTCGGCGCTGGAGGTGAAAGGTGTTTCTTTACTGGATATGGGCTGCGGGACAGGTGTTATCGCGATACTGGCTGCATTGAAAGGTGCTTCGGTGGTTACCGCTATCGATAATGATGAATGGGCCTGGGAAAATACCCGTGAGAATATGCTCCGTAATCGCCTTTCTTCTCCCGAGGTGCTACTCGGTGATGCAGCTTTGCTTGAGGGCCGGAAGTTTCAGGTCATTATGGCCAATATTAACCGAAATATCCTGCTTCGCGATATGTATTTGTATGTCAATGCATTATATCCAAAAGGCCAGCTATGGATGAGTGGGTTCTATGACCAGGATCTTGACCATATTTCCCGGAAAGCTTCTTCGCTCGGTCTCACTTTTCTTCAATCCCGGTCGGTAAACCATTGGGTGGTGGCAGGCTTTATCCTAAACCATAAAGAACACTGAATATCATGTTTATGCCTCGTTTTTTTCTGTATGCTGCGTTATTCCTCTTCTTCTCTTTTCCCCTTTTAGCACAGGAGGAAGAAACTCCGCCTTTTACAGCCGATAGTACGACCTTTATTGAACAGGTGTGGAACTATTTCGATAATTATCAGGGGATTGACAAACCTTCCAGACCTCAGATACGGAAAATTACGGCTGATTTTGCCGAAATTTGGAATTTGCCTTCTTTTACACCGAATTTTAAGGCCACCACTGTAGCTACCTTGAACAGGATGGATGCCGCAGGTATGCGCCCAATTCCTCATTTTGAGCATTTTTTGGCTACCTTATCCACATTTTATCGTACTACTCCCGACTGGGATAATTTTTATCAATGGAATCTGGCGCTGGAAGCATCAATTTCAACACGTAATGTCAGGCAATTTGATG
>RZYD01000696.1 GCA_009930445.1 Bacteroidia bacterium
CTTTCCTGCGAATAATCTCCTTTATATTTCCAATGAGCGGCATAACCCCGTTCAGCAATTTCGTCCATTCTCTCCGTACGTATCTGTACCTCAACCCATTGCCCCTCATAACTCATTACAGTAGTGTGCAACGATTCATAACCATTGGCTTTGGGTGTGCTGATCCAGTCGCGAAGCCGGTCTTGTTTCGGACTATAATAGTCGGTAACCAGCGAATACACTTTCCAACAATCGGCCTTTTCCCACTTCGGCTCGGTTTGAATCACAATACGGATGGCAAACAGGTCATACACTTCATCGAAAGGAACACCCTTACTTTTCATTTTTTTCCATATAGAATACACCGACTTGGTACGGGCTTTTATTTCGAAATCAAAACTCTGCAGTGCCAGATCACGTTTTATGGGATAGATAAATTTCAGAATAAAGCGTTTACGATCCTTTTCGGTTTCTTTAAGTTTTCGGGTTATCGTTTCAAATATTTCCGGTTCGGTATATTTAAGGGCCAGGTCTTCCAATTCACTTTTGATCAGATATAAACCCAGCCGATGAGCCAAAGGGGCATAGAGAAACAAGGTTTCAGAGGCGATTTTCAGTTGCTTTTCATGCGGCATCGACTCCAACGTCCGCATATTATGCAGGCGATCGGCAAGTTTAATAAGAATCACACGAACATCCGCGGAAAGGGTAAGCAGCATTTTTTTAAAATTTTCGGCCTGAGCCGAGGCATTCTCCTTCTCGAGATTAATGGCAGCAATTTTCGTCAGGCCGTCGATGATCTGCCCTACTTTTTGCCCGAATTGATTTTCAATGTCCTCGATAGAATAATCGGTATCTTCCACCACATCATGAAGCAGCGCACAAATAATTGACGTCCGCCCAAGGCCGATTTCTGCAGCGCAAATCCGGGCTACTTCAACGGGATGATAGATGTAGGGTTCGCCCGATTTGCGCCGTACCCCATCGTGTGCTTTCAAAGCAAACTCAAAAGCCTTTCTGACAAGCGGATGGTCTTCCTCTTTACGATCTGATTTCCAAGCTCTTAAAAGCTTTCTATAGCGTAGTAATATCTCTTTTTTCTCTGCTTCCGGATCGATTGTGTACATAGTGCCGACAAGGATTTTTTCCTTTAAACAAATGTAATGAAAATGTGTATTGTTTTTCTGGTTCCTTGGCGGAATCTCCGCCCATGTTAAAAAAAGACACAAAAAATGCTACTCTCAATGAAAGTTTGTACTTTTGAACAAATCCGATTGATTCAGGTATTCATGAAAATCCGATCCATTATTCCGCTATTCATTTTTTTATTGACACCATTTTTCGTGCATGCCAC
>RZYD01000697.1 GCA_009930445.1 Bacteroidia bacterium
ACATTCACTATCCAGGCGAATGATCTGCAACCCGGCGTATATTTCTACTCCGTGACTGCCAACAATAAAACGATCAGCAAAAAAATGATTGTCGAATAAGCAACGACATGAAACAGAAAAACTGCCTCAGGTAATGGGGCAGTTTTTCTCTTTTTTCAAAAGAAACACGGCAAAAAACAGGAAAGCAAGTTCGCTTTCCAAAAAAACATACTATTAACAAAAATCCGCAAATGCAATAATAACAAGGCATTGCGGATGTTTTGACATTTCTTTTAAAAAATTACTCCCGTCTCATATTGCAGAGTTCCGTTTAATTTTACTATTTTAGTAGAGAAATTTAAACCATTAAAACTGCAAATATGAAAAAACTACTACTTCTTGGCTTAATTGTGAGCCTCGGACTTACGGTTTCGGCACAACAGTTGCGTCAGAACCTGAAATCCTACAGTGCAAACACGGAACAACAAATTGCCAATGCACCAGAAAAACCTTCAACGATCATCAACGATCTTTACCGTCCGGTGTATAATGGTAAAGACAGGTTTGTCGATATTATCGACATTGGAACCTCGGCCAACGCCTACAGTTACGGATATGCCGGCGGACAGAAATCAATTCTCGCCTACAACGCAGAAATTAACACTGTAACACATCTCCATCGTATGGGAGGCACCCTGGATCCGGGCGGATACTCCGGAGATCTGGGATATGATGTTTCTACCGATGGAGGACAAACATTTACCAACATGGTAGAATGCTATATTGCCGAGAACAACGCGGGTGGTACTTATTTTACGGATGCAGCCCGTTACCCGAATCATGGCATTTACAACCCCGTTGGAAATACGGATCCCGCAAATGCATACGTCGCATTTTGTGCACCCACACTCGACGGCAGTAACTCTCCCGACAGCTGGGGTGGTTATGGTCTGGGTGTCTCCAATATCGGTGACCCGACCTACACCACTAAAACCCTGCTTAGCTCCAACCCCGGTGACAATATCTATCGTTATATCCCCGACGGATATACCATTACCAATACAGGCGATGTATGGATCGTTGACATCGATCAGGACTGGTCGACCGGATCGCTCATCTATACAGGGTACCTGCTGATAAGCCATGGGGTTTGGAATGCAGAAACCAACGACTTTGAATACGATGAATTCCTGCTTGACTGCCCGGTAACCGAAGAATTGGTTCGTCCTTCCAATTCAAAAGTTGAATTTGCACCCGACGGACAAACCGGTTACATTGCCATTCTTGGTGATAATGACGAGCTGGATTTCTCAGCCGGAGCGATTTATCCCATTTTGTGGAAAACCACC
>RZYD01000698.1 GCA_009930445.1 Bacteroidia bacterium
AAGGATCGGGCCTTTTCTCGAATCCATTTATAAAAAACTGGCCTGGCTCGACCGGGAGATGCTGATTAAGAAATTCGTCTCCATGGAATTTAACCGTTTCCTGGATTATTATAAAGACCGCGGTGACCTCAATGTTACAGAAAAATCCAGCCCACAGGAACGCTTCCAGTCTTCTGGCAAGAAAAAAGAATTTTCACGGTTTTTTATCAATGTAGGCACCCGCGATAACCTGACAGTACCCAGGCTGATTGGGCTTATTAACGACACCACAACCCGTCGTAACATTGAAATCGGAAAAATCGACCTGATGAAAAACTTCAGCTTCTTTGAGGTGGAATCCGGGTTTGCCGAATTAATCATAACTTCATTCAAAAACACCGAATACAAAGGAACTCCAGTAGTGGTTGAGCCTTCTAAACCTGATTTTGCTCCAGAGAAAAGAGAAAAATTTGCTCCGGAAAGATGGGAAAAAAAGGATAAAAAAAAGTTTAACGAGGGGAAAGGGAAAAAAGGAGGAAAAAAACCTGACGGAAAAAATTTCCGGAAAAAAAACAAACCCGGGAAAAGGTAAGCCTATAACTTATTCAATAACAGACTGTTAGTTCTTTATTCCTTTCTTTTAAGATTAATAATACAATAATTCCGGTCAGAAATGTCCGGAATTATTTTTTTAGCGAAGAAAAATAGTATCTTTAACAGTGAATCACAACTAACCCATTATGCGAAACAAGACGTTACTGATGTTTAGCGCCTGGCTGTTTCTAATTTGTTTTTCAACTACAGCCGCTAGTCAATCGACAACTACACCGGCATCAAAAAACCCACTTCGGATCACCGGAAACCTGATTACACAGGCCGAAACCTATTTTGTAAAGGGCATTGAAACCACGCGACAACCCTTTACTTTTTTAACTTCCGGGAATTTTGACCCGGAAATATACGGTGTTAAACTTCCCTTTTCCTTTTTATTAAGCAACAGAAGTTTCAATTTTGCCCAACCCTTTAATCGTCTCGGTATTAGTCCGGAGTATAAATGGCTGCGGCTGCACTTCGGCTACCGGAACCTGAGTTTCTCCAGATACAGTCTGGCCGGGCATACCTTTCTTGGGGGTGGAATTGAGCTTAACCCCGGGCTGCTCAGGCTCTCGGCACTCTACGGAAGGTTTAAAAAGAAAACTATCCCTGACAATACGGTAAACCCCATGGACACCCTGATCGCCCCTATGCGTTATGGCTATGCGGTTAAACTGGGCGTAGGAAATGAAAAGAATTTCGTCGACCTGATTTTCATGCACATCAAAGACGATACGCTTGGAAATTACGCGATG
>RZYD01000699.1 GCA_009930445.1 Bacteroidia bacterium
TCTACAATCCCGTTGTTACATCCAATTCCCTAAATCCCCCAATCTCTTAATTCTTAAATATGCTTCATCCTTAACTCCGTTACCTTCTGTGCTAATATTTTTTAACCACTAATTTTCACTAATTGTCACTAATGATTCACACGTGTTTTATGCTTTGGGAAATCAAGTAAGGAATCTCTGGCAGCCACGCATTGACGCAATTTATCTCCCCAACTGACTCTTTTTCGTTGTTTTTGCCAAGTTGCCTGCTTTTCCAACATCGTTTTAATATCAGTTTTCATCCAGAAAGCGCTCCTTGAATGTGCTCCACTTATCATCTAACCCATATTTAGTCGCCAATTCTTCAATGTCACTTTCCGTAATGGCCTCAGCCTCCAATAAAGCTAGGATTCTCATCCGATCTTTAGCACGTCCGACACTCAGTGCCATTACCGCCAAATAGTCAGCGCGAACCACCCGAACATTAAGCCCATCCATGTCAGCGACCACAGCATTATCCATGGCAGCTTCAGACAACTTATCAAATGCAGGAATAAACTGAACCGGCCAAGCCCCCACCCGAATCGCCTCGCCCTCCGGCAAATATCCACGTTCCTCACAAAACTTATAGATCGGACTTAATACAGCAATGCTTTCATTATCAATGGCAATAAGTATATCCGCATCTAACGTGACAACCGCTTCGGTATAGCGCATTTGTGCAACCGCTCCAAAAACTGCATAATTTTTGATGACACGCGCATCAATCAGTTTATCAATCAGTTGAATAAGTTCTTTCATCTATATAATTTCTACCTTATCTGAAAATATTTCATCATCGATTTCGTGTTTGCTAAAGCCCAGCACCGCCCCTTTGTTATAGATATTTTCCCGTCCGGTCAGGATGGGATTGAATCCGGCCCCCAGTTCGATCAATGCGCCGATTCGTCCCCGCATTTCAATGCGCCCCTGATCGGGCTTGATCAGGCCATTCAGCATCTTAAGCAGGGTTGATTTACCTGCGCCGTTATGTCCAATCAGTCCCAGGCATTCCCCGCGTTTGAGTTCAAACGAAATATCTTTGACCGCCCAGAATTCACTTGCTCGCAGGTCATCATGCTTCCCGCCCCCCGACAGTTCGGTCCATACGTCTGCCGCCCCATAGAGGAGCGACCGCTTGAGCGATTTACAGAATTTCTTCGAAACTCCGTCAACTTTAACTAAAACTTCATCTGACATAATACATACTCATTTTTACCACCCACTTGCGCTGGAGAGCACGGAGCACAACGGAGAAAAACCGTGCTAGCAACCCTAATGACTCAACGAAAGCGACCTTTAGG
>RZYD01000700.1 GCA_009930445.1 Bacteroidia bacterium
TTGAGCATCCGATAACCGGCGTTGGTCCGGAAAAGGTTCAGCACGCCTTAAAAAATTCGTACGAAGAAAACGGCCTTGGATACGGAAACAGGAATCCACACAATCAATACCTTCAAACCTGGCTTGAACTGGGACTTCCGGGGTTAATAATATTACTGATGCTGGCAGTTATTCCCGGTTGGTTTGCCCTACGTGAAAAGAATTATCTGCATATTGCCTTTCTACTCATCGTTTTTATACACATGCTGTTTGAGTCGACCCTGGAGCGACGGCTTGGGGTGATGATCTTTGCCTTCTGGAGTAGCCTTTTTTGGTTTTACACGCACAACCAAAGAAAAAGCAAAAAAACTGTGGTTACGGGCTAATACCTTCACCTGCAAGGAATCAACTTCAATTCAAAACGACCCGAACCCCATAAACCTTTGTAAAACAGAAAGATTATAAAATTCCGATCAGGTATTATTATTTTTTTGTTATCTTTATAACAAATAAAAACCGGTCAAGGGTTATTAAAAACGTTATCACATTCCTGAGAAACCAATCGATCAAATTCTACGCTACGCTTCTGATGATCAAAGAATAAAAATAAATGTGCCATGGCTTCCGAGAACAACAAATCCCCTTATTCCGATCCAGCGAACGGGTGGGATATTCACTGCCACGATTTGCTCGAAAAAATAAATGCATCGGTGGGAATAATCCGGCAAGGCCGGTTTGTATTCGTAAACACCTCACTATGCGAAAAAATATGCTATAAAAAAGACGAGATTATTGGGCATCCTTTTCATTCCTTTCTTCATCCGGATGACCAGCAGCGTATTGCTGCATATTACAGGGATAAAAATGCCGGAGAGGAAGCTCCGGCGCATTATGAGGCGAGATTATTATCGGCAAAAGGGGAATTATTTTTTGTTGATGTTGCAGCGAATGCCTATGATTTGATCGGAGAAAACGCTTTTCTGATCATCATGAACGATATCACGCGGCGAAAAAATGTAGAGGAGGAATTGCGAAAGAGCGAACAGATGTTCCGTAGCCTGATAGAAAATCAGGGAGAAGGAATTGCAATTTCCGGAACAGATGATATTTTTATCTTCGCGAACCCTGCAGCGCATAACCTTTTCGGCCTTCCGGAAGGAGATTTAATCGGTCGGTCGTTATTTGATTTTCTGGACGATGAAGGGAGGCAGAAAATTCTGGAGGAAAATACAAAACGAAAGAAAGGAGAAAAAAGCTCTTATGAGCTGACCATTTATACGCCTGCCGGACAGAAAAAAAATATTCTTATTACGGCAACCCCCCAATTAAACAAAGAGGGA
>RZYD01000701.1 GCA_009930445.1 Bacteroidia bacterium
GCATCCGAAAGGCGTTCAATCCTTATAATTCTAAACCCCTTTTATCATGCTCGAATACACCAAAACAATACTTCAAAAAGTCAGCTTTAGCAGAGAACTGTTTTACAGAGAGCTAAGTAAGTCACCGCGATGGCTGAAAAGGGAAGAATTACTCCTGCTCCAGTCATGGTGCCTCATCACTTTCGGTCACGTTTATAAAGATGTGATAATTGATGTTTTTAATGCAATACAATTGTAATTCCCTAAAAATTATATTAGTAATGTACGTTTCTTATTTCCTGTTTCTAAAGGCTGCCTTCTGAGGTGGCCTTTTGTTTTTTAATTACATTTGCAACAGTGATAAGTTATTGGATAACTCGACAACAGATAACCGATAACTATAAAAAAATAACTGATAAAAATTCAATACTATGCCTGCTTTAACTGCTGTTTCCCCTGTTGACGGAAGATACCATAAGGTAACCGCACCTCTCTCTCAATACTTTTCCGAATATGCACTGATTCGCTACAGAATTATGACGGAGGTGGAATATTTTATTGCGCTCTGTGAAATTCCATTGCCACAATTAAAGGACGTTAATCCTAAAATATTTGAAGACCTTAGGGATATTTACAGGTATTTCAAACCCGAGAACGCCCGGGAGATAAAAGATACTGAAGCAGTTACAAACCACGATGTAAAAGCAGTGGAGTATTATCTCAAAGAGCAACTCACAAATATGGGTCTTGATCAATATCTGGAGTTTGTACATTTTGGACTTACGTCACAGGATATCAACAACACGGCCGTTCCAATGTCGATGCGTGATGCCTGGCATGAGGCACTGCGGCCTATGTATATTAACATCATCGAAGCGCTGAAATCCATGGAGAGCGAATGGGCTGAAATTCCAATGTTGGCAAGAACTCACGGGCAGCCGGCCTCCCCTACGCGCCTGGGAAAAGAGTTTGGCGTATTCAGAGAAAGACTTGAGACACAACTCATTCTTGTCGACAACATCCCTTTCTCAGGAAAATTCGGCGGCGCAACGGGCAACTTCAATGCGCATTATGTAGCTTATCCTGATATCGACTGGAAGAAGTTTGGAAACAGGTTCCTTACTGAGTACCTTGCCATCGAAAGACAGCAGACCACCACACAGATTGAACACTATGATCTTATGGCTGCATTTTTCGACGGTGTGGCCCGCATGAACACCATACTTCTTGATCTTGATCGGGATAGCTGGTCGTATATTTCCATGGACTACTTCAAGCAGAAAATTAAAGAGGGAGAGGTGGGATCTTCAGCCATGCCACATAAAGTCAACCCCATAGAT
>RZYD01000702.1 GCA_009930445.1 Bacteroidia bacterium
GCAGGGGAAGTTTGGAGAAGCGTTGAATGCATTTAATAAAGCCCTTATGTTCGACAGTGAACATAAGAAGGCTTTAGCCGGTATCGAATTGGTTAACAGCATTTTGAACATTGAAAATACTTTGTATTATGGAAATCCCTATACGGATGAAGCATTATTTGATCTATAGATCTCCGGGATAGGATGCATTTTTGTTTTTGTTTTACTACAATCAAAATCATATAATTATTATAATAAGCGTAGGAGAGGGGTAAAATGCGAAAAGTTAACAGAGAAGCACCCATACTGGTGACGGGTGCTACAGGGTACATTGCTTCCTGGATCATTAAAAAGTTGTTAGATGAGGGATGTACGGTTCATGCAACAGTCAGGGATTTATCGGATACGACGAAGTATGGCCATTTGATTACGATGGCGGATGCTTCACCGGGAAACCTGCAGCTCTTCGAAGCAGATCTGCTGAAAGAGGGCTCGTTTGTTGACGCAATGCAGCGATGTGAATTGGTGCTGCATACAGCCTCCCCTTTTATCATTCGAAAAACGGCTGATCCTCAGCACCAGATCGTCGACCCTGCAGTGAAAGGTACCGAAAATGTCCTGCATACAGCTAGTGCCACCGATACCGTTAAACGGGTTGTACTTACTTCCAGTGTGGCCGCAATTTATAATGATGCCATTGACCTCCAGTCGACGCCAATGAAAATTTTTACAGAAAAGCACTGGAATACATCGGCCTCGGTTTCGTATGATCCGTATTCTTATTCGAAGACTATGGCGGAGCGAAGAGCCTGGGAGATTACCGCTGATGCCGCCTGGGATTTGGTGGTCGTGAACCCTGGACTGGTCATGGGACCCTCGCTGACACCCCGCACCGATTCGACCAGTATTGACCTGATGCGGTCGCTATTTAACGGCACCTATAAATCAGGGATTCCGGAGTTTTATTTTGGAATTGTGGATGTTCGGGACGTGGCGCAAGCGCATATCAATGCTGGTTTGCTGTATGAGGCGCAGGGTCGGCATATTTTGGTTTCCCGTACCTGGAGCATGGTGAAAGTTGCAGAATACCTTTTCTCACTTTACGGCAAGAATTATCCTTTGCCAAAACGAAAATTGCCTGTGGGATTGTTTTATTTCGCCGGGCCGTTTCGTGGCTTTTCATGGCGGTATATCTACCGGAATGTGGGAAGGATGATGTCGTTCGACAATTCACGGGCTATCAATTGTTTGAACATACATTTCCGGCCAGTGGAGGAAACCCTCAAGGAGCATGCAGAACAGTTGATGGCCGATAAGTTGCTGTAAATCAGAAAACTG
>RZYD01000703.1 GCA_009930445.1 Bacteroidia bacterium
TGATATTGAAAGTATTAACATTTTAAAAGGACCTACCGCAGCTGCACTTTACGGTTCCAGGGGAGCCAACGGTGTGATGCTGATTACTACCAAAAGAGGAAAAAAACAGTCCGGGATTGGCATTAATTACAGTGTATCTTATAAATACATCCATCCTTACCGTTACCGGGATGTTCAAAACACCTATGGTGCCGGTGGTCCACTGACGACGGCCGAACCTACCCTGATGACCGACGAAAATGGAACCTTTATTTATCCCACATCCATCCATACCGAAAATGGCCCTTTTGGACAATCCACCTCAGCGCTTTTCGGCTATTACGGAACTGCAGCCTCATGGGGGCCGAAAATGGAGGGACAGATGGTACAGTGGTGGGATGGCGAAATGAGACCTTACACCCCGCAACCTGATAATCTTAAGCGCTATTTTCAAGATGGACACACAACCACACACAATGTTTCCTTTTCCGGTGGAAGTGACAAGGGTACTGTCCGTGTTTCGCTGACTCGCACCGATCATGATGCCATCATACCCAACAGCAACTTCGATCAGACTACAGTGAATTTCGGGTCAAAATTAACCATCAGCAATAAAGTAAAAGCCGATGTTTCCGTTAGTTATATCAATTTCAACAGGCTTAACACACCGAATTTGGGAGAATCGTACAGTTCATTTAGCAAAGGAAGCCTTTATAGCTGGCCCAGAAGCTGGAAAGGCCTTGAATCGCAGTACTATGCCAACCCCGACGGCACACGAAACGAATGGGACGGTAATTATCCTTTCTGGTACCTTTCGCCCTACACCTGGTGGGAATTTTTCAACAACAATACCACACTGACACGGGATAAAATAATAGGTGCCTTTACGCTGGTTTACGATATTACCCCATGGCTACAGGCAACAGGACGGGTGGGTATGGATTTCACTCTGAACCAGTATACCACCCGTAACAATCCAACCGATGGAGCAGGACTCCTGAGTGGTTTTTATGAAAATGAGTTGGGGCGAGATAAAGTACTCAACAACGAATTTCTGATCACAGCCCACAAAGAAAAAATCTTTAACACCGACCTTAACGTTAAATGGTCGTTAGGCGGAACACAATGGCAACGCAGAAAATATGGGCTACGGGGGAAATCAGGGCAATGGGTTGACCCCTGGCTTTTCAGTATGACCAACTACGAAGACCCCACCCAAATCCTGTATACCGATCCTGCACGGATCCGCGAATTCTGGTATGAAAAAAACATCAACTCCCTGTATTCATTTCTGAACCTCAGTTACAACGACTACTTGTATATGGAGCTCACCGGAA
>RZYD01000134.1 GCA_009930445.1 Bacteroidia bacterium
CGGGGATACGATTTTAAAAGGAACTACCTTCACGAAATACAAACAGTTTGTCGCAAATTGTTTCGGGCTTCTGCCACGGCAAGCGCTACACGCCAAAACTCTGGGGTTCAAGCATCCCGGAACCAATGAAAAGATGTTTTTCGACTCAAAAATACCCGACGACATGAACCAGGCGCTGGAAAAATGGAGAACCTACACCGCCTCGCAAAAAAAAGTTAATTAACTACTACCAAACGTTTTACTTCCGTCATTGATTCAGAAAAAATTTTCAGATAATAGGTGCCGGCCGCAAGGTTACGAGGGCTAAGCACATAGGCTGAAGCATCTGTCTGAATCACATTCAGCGGACTAATTTGCCTGCCCTGGCCGTCGAAAAGAGTAAAATCAACGCCGGAAGCAAACGATTTGCCCAAATTTACCGTAATTCGGCCGGAGGAAGGAACAGGGTAAACCGTAGCGATGACTTTTACGTATTCGGTAGCCAGCAGGGTATCCGACGCAATAGCATTGGATACAACCAATCGCACATCGAACGAGCCATAGGAAGAATAGGTAATGGATCCCGGATTCTGTCCTGTGGCATAGGAAGGAGTTCCACCCTCAAAATACCACTTCCATTCCGTAGGATTACCCTGTGAGCGGTCATAAAAATCAAGGGTTTCGCCAATAATAACGCTGGTATCGGCAGTAAAGGAAGCCACGGGCATATCAGAATTATAAAGCCCCTCAAGCCGATAGGGCTGAATTCCATCGGGGTCGAGCCATGGGGCAAGCTGTTCTGCAGGTAAGCTGCCATTCTGATCCCAGGAATACGTAAATTTCCCAAAATAATCAGGTTGATCAGGACCGGTTCCCGGGCCAAATTCACCGGCTACGCAAGCAGCCAGGCCTCCGGTAAGTGTACCAATCAAATAGCCATCGGCATTAAATAATGGCGCCCCGGATGACCCTCCCTCGGTAACCCCATGCCCATTCACAGTAGAAGCCCAGATCACTTTCCAGTGGGAAAAAATCCCGCTGTTATTCCATTGCGCACTAGTAACGGGTGCTGTAAAAGTGGAAATTTTTTTCACGTCACCATCCGGATGATGTATCGTAACTCCAGACTCCGCAGGAGAAAGGGTTCGATCCCAACCGGTAAAAAAAGGATTAAAGGAAAAAGGAACTTGTTGTTGGAGTTCAACCAGGAAAAAATCCGACCCCTCCGCTCCAGAAGCACCCCCTGAAGCAATATGACGACAGCCTACGAGAGTCCGGTGAACAGGTTCAGCACTTCCTCCGGAACAATATGGGAAAGCATAATTAAAATAAAATATCCACTGATTTAATTCCTCTTCCGTGGCATCATACCCACAATGATCCGCAGTTAATAAATATGGCTTATAATCGTTCCGGGTATTATTTACCAATGCGCCCGTGCACCAATAGGCCTGCCCTCCTGCACGAAGAAGAATACGCACAACCGACTGTTGCTGCAAATCCCAGTGCGTCCCTTCAGAACAATGCACATTAACCTCACAGTCACCGGAGTCACCAAATCCCTTTTGCGGGGAACCAAGGAATGGCTGTTCGATTATCAGAACCTCCTCCAAAAAAAGTTGCAGTGCCTGCGTCCGGGATAAATTCCCATTCAATTCAAAAATCAACGAATCCGAAGTAAAAGGAGGAATAACCCGAATTGGCGTTTCCTCCTCCTGATAAGTAAAAGGACCCCGCACATCGGTGTAGCCCGGAGAATAAATATACAGTGACAACCCTTCCGGGATAAAAAACCGGCTAAAGATTAACCCGGCAGACTGCACGCCTGACAACACGATACCCCACCGCTCAACCCCGTTTTCATTCACCCTACCCGACAAAAACTTTCCATCGAAAAGAATTCCAACCGGGACAAAGGTACCGGCATGCTGACGCAAATTATCTGTAGCCTCAGAAAAATAATAAAGGGGTAAACCCGAAACGGTTTCCCAGAAAAACGGGCTATCTGTCGCAGAATTTGCGGATATAGGACCACACACCTCCTGCGTAAACACCCCAAGTGATATTAATACTCCATATCCCAAAAACAATAACTTCTTCATCGGATCTTGTAAATTGTAAAGATAAAAAAGATACGCAACAAAGTGATTTCTTTTCAATCCATAAAAAAAGCCATCCTTTTCATGAAGGGAAAAAACGTATATTTGATCATGCGAAACAAACGGCATAAACTGCTCAGCCTTACCCTTTTTCTTGTGCCTCTCCTTTTCACCGGATTTTTGAAAAGCGAAAGCAGAGAAACGGAAGGAAAATATTTACTACCGTTTGATCTTCATAACAATTTAATTATTATCGATGTATCAATAAATAAATCCAAACCACTCTCATTTATTCTCGACAGCGGAGTAAGTGATATTATTATAACCGAGCTGGGATTTGGCGATTCGCTGGAGTTGAATTATGCGAAAGAAATCATGGTAAAAGGACTGGGAAAGGGTGACCCGGTGAAGGCCTATTATAGTGTGATGAACGAAGTAACCATTGGGGGCATTACCTCCACAGCGCAAAATATCCGGGTGTTGATGCAAGATATGTTTAACTTAAGTAAAAGGATGGGCCGACCTATCCATGGGTTAATCGGCTATTCGGTTTTAAAAAATTATATTGTTGAGATACGCTATGCACAGCGACGGATTATCCTGTATGAACCGGATGCCTACAAAAAACCAAAAAAACGCCGGGCATTTACGATTCCCATGGAAATTGAACAAACCAAGCCCTATATCAGGGCAACAGTAAACATCACGAGTGACTCAACTCTCCCGGTAAAACTCTTTCTGGATACAGGGGCAAGCCATACTTTATGGCTTGCAGAAGACTGCATTGATGGAATCTGTGTGCCTCCGGATGCCGTTAAAAAATATCTGGGCGCAGGATTAAACGGAGATATCACCGGACATATGAGCGTGATCGAAAACCTATACTTTGGCGGATTTAAATTCAATAAAATGATTACTTCCTTCCCAGATAAAGAATCCGTACAGAACCTTTTTTCGGTTAACAACCGCAACGGCAGCATCGGAGCGGAAATTCTACGACGATTTACCATCACCTTCGATTACACCCGCAAAGAAATCACCTTCGTCCCCAATCGTTCATTACGCGAAGCGCTTTATGTAAACCGTGCCGGATTTGAAATTGAAATGCCTGTACCGGATTTCCCATTGTACACCGTCGCATTTATTGAAGAAGGATCTCCATCATGGAAGGCCGGGCTTCGAACCGGAGACCAGGTATTGAAAATAAACGGAGAGAACACGCTTTTTATGGACTTTAACGAAATTATTGGATTTCTCTACATGAAACCAGGGAAAACCATAAAATTAGAAGTCTCCAGAGAGGGTTCAAATAAATCCTTTCATTTTCAACTCGAAGAACCCTTTACTTTTCCCCCGCTGGAAGTAAATTCCGTCAGGGAATAAAAAAAGCCGGAGAATGCCCGGCTTTCCTTTACATGATCATGATCATGAAGTCGCCCCTATTTTACAATTTGTATTTTACGGACGATAACCTGTTCGTCGGAAGCAACCTTCAGGGTATAAATTCCTACTATTGCCTGCGGCAGATGAATGGAATACTGTGTTTTCCCCGGTACCATCTCCTGATGAAAGAGTACCTTTCCGTTGGGCGCCAGAATTTCGATCTGCCTTCCCTGTATTGCGAGTCCGGTAAGATCGACAGAGAAATTACCGTCAGAGGGGTTTGGAAACACAGAAAGGACCGATCCAGCTTCCTCGATGCCTACGCCACTCACATGGATCATATCCTGAATAATGTGTTCATCTGTCCCGTAAGGATTGGAAACCTGGAGGGTAACATCATAGGTACCGCTTTGTAACCATGTGATTCCAAGGGGATGCTGCACATTGCTGGTGGGAGGCGTACCGTTTTCAAATGTCCATAACCATGCGATGGGAGAATTGGCCGATAAATCGATAAAATCGATCTCTTCACCGACAGGGATAAAAAAAGTGGAAGATTCAAAGGCGGCTTCCGGAGCCAACCCAATATCGATGAACCCCGTTTTTACCTCAGTGTCGTCGTTGTAAATCCCTGTTACTGTTAAGGTTACCGTAAAAATCCCGGGATTAAAGTAAGTTATTTCCGGTGGGGTTTGCTCCTCCCACTGATCAGGGAAGCCACCCTCAAACTGCCACATCCAGGCTTGGGGATCACCCGTGGATTCATCAGTAAACTGCACCGTACCGTTCACCGGAAGCACCGTACTATCGGCAGAAAAACCAGCAATAACAGGTGCAATGACGGTGATAAATTCTGTTTTGGTGGTATCTGCAGTACCACCCGCACCGGAAACTTCCAGTATAACATCGTATGCGCCTGCCGTAGGATAAACCACCAAAGGATTTTGATCGGTGGAAGTGGCTGGGACTCCCCCTTCAAAAGACCAGTTCCAGTTTTCCGGAGCCCCGGACGAAGCATCGGTAAACTGAATCGCACCGCCTTCCAGTGTTTTTGCTGTGTCAACGGTAAAATCCGGAACCGGAGCCCCCAACACCGTTATATAATTCTCCTTCAACTCCACATCCTGACCATACGCATTGGTGACGGTAAGCTTAACATTGTAACTACCGGGCGTTTCATATACAATCATCGGAGGATTGGAATTATGGCTTTGAGGAGGACTTCCTCCGGGAAACTGCCAATAACTGGAAATTATATCCCCGGTAGAGAGGTTTTGAAAATCCACTTGTCCACCCTGGGTTACCGTGGTTACATCGCTTGAAAAATCAGCAACCGGTAAGTCACCCACAATAATAAAATCCGTTTTCGTTTCGGTATCTGAGCCAAAAATATTAGTAATAGTAAGGGTTACATCAAAGGAGCCATAATTGGAATAGGTAACCTGTGGGTGTTGCTCGGTGGAAGTGGAAGGTGACCCACCCTGAAAAGTCCATGACCAGGATTCAGGGTTACCCATGGAGATATCGGTAAACTGGATGGTTCCGCCCGGGGAAACACCCTGAGGGTCGGCAGTGAAATCAGCCTGAGGTACATTCCCGTCGGTTCCAATGATAACGAGTTCGCCGGTATTCGTAGGATCAAGCCAGTCTTTTAACCGTACTTCCGGTGTGCTGCCATTCTGATCCCAGCTATAACTAAATTTACCATACCAGACCGGCGAAGGATTCTCGCAGGAATTCGACTGATAACCACCGGTAAGGTCGCCAATAACCAGGCCACTGGCATTAAACAAGGGGCTTCCTGACGATCCGCCCTGCACAATAGATAAACCAGAAACCGTAGCGGCCCAATTAAAAGTCCAGTGTGAAGGCAGTCCATTCCACCAGGTAGAGGTTTGCAGCGACTGGGTATAGGTAGATATTTTTTTTATGTCCCCATTCGGATGGTGAATGCTCACCCCGCTGGTACTTCCTGTTCCCGTAGCATCCCACCCATTAAAAAAGGGAGAATACGAGGTTGGAACACTTTGCTTAAGCTCGACCAGGTAAAAATCAGATCCCGTATCACCGGCCGACTCATCAGCCGCACGCTTGTAACAGCCCGTCATAGTTTGGGTTTCAGGGCCTGTACTTCCGCTGCATGTAGCCGATTCATAATTAAAATAAAAAATCCACTGGTTCAGGTCGGAAGCCGTACATCCTTCGCCACAATGGCCGGCAGTCAGCACATAAGGAGTAAGATCCCACGAGGTGTTATTCAACAGCGATCCGCTGCACCAGCCATAGTATCCACCGGGCAATTTCATCCATTGCCGTACCACCCCCTTTTTCTGCATCTGCCAGTCATCGCCTTCCGGACAATTTACATTAATCATACACCACCACGACGGATCGCGGGTTTGATCATCCATAAACTGAGGCATCTCCACAAATCGGTAACCAAAAGCCACTTCTGACAATTCAATAGAAGGCAAAACCGATACGTTGGAAGGCTGTACATATTCAAGCGTAACTAATTCACCCTGAATTAATTCTGTAGCAAAAAGACCATCAGGATGGTTGTTTTCTGAAGTAAAGGCACCTATCACCTGTTTTTTATTTTCATTGTATAAAAAAAGTTCCCCCTGGTCAGGCAGCCAGAATCGGTTATAATAAAGTGCCAAAGCCCGCGCTTCAGGTACACGAATCCCTAAACGCCATATTTTCTTTCCTGCTGATTCCGTCCAGGTGCCATGTTCCATTGCGTCGATATTCAGATATACAGGAACAGCAGCCCGTTGAGGACGTGCCGGGTCAGCATCGTTGAGCTGATCCTGAAAAATCACCTCTTCCATATCCGGCTGATTATAAGTCAAAACCTCATACTCCCCTATAAGGTCAGCAGAAAAAGAAAACGGAGTTCCGCCTTTGCTGATCTGCGCATAGGTAAACAAGGTTTGCAGGGCAAAGAACAACACAAAAGAAAGTCGTAAAGATGTCTTCATTTCAATTTTTTTATTGGATGCAAAGATAAAGAATAAACCCAATAATCCATACGCC
>RZYD01000135.1 GCA_009930445.1 Bacteroidia bacterium
ATGGTTACAATTGTTGCTTCGTAACTTCAAAGGTAACCAACCGGGTTAGTCTGCAAAAAGATTGACCCGGTTAAATTTTTTTACCGGACAACAGTGATTAAAAATATAACTCTTTTCCATCTACCCTGTAATAATATTCGATTATTTTTGCAAAAACAGGAAAGTATGAATCCCACATTAGTAATCCTCGCTGCCGGAATTGGCTCCCGTTATGGTTCTGTAAAACAATTGGATAAGATGGGCCCTTCCGGCGAAACCCTCCTTGATTATTCGGCCTATGATGCCATGCGCGCTGGATTTGGTAAAATTGTTTTTGTAATCCGTAAAAATATCGAAGCGGATTTCAAAATGCATGTGGTTTCAAAAATCGAAAAGTATATTCCGTGTTCGCTTGTTTTCCAGGAACTTCAGAATGTTCCGGAAGGGATTAAGGTTCACCCTGAACGCGTAAAACCATGGGGCACAGGACATGCCGTTCTGGTGGCTAAAGATGTGGTTAACGAAAATTTTGCGGCGATTAATGCTGATGATTTTTATGGTTATGATGCTTTTAAGACCATGGCTACTCACCTGAAACACCTTAATATCGCTGAATATTCGATGGTGGGATATCCGATTCAAAAGACGCTCTCCAGGCATGGTTCTGTTTCCAGAGGGGTATGCAGCATTAATGAATCAGATTACCTTGAGGGCATCATAGAACGCACTAAAATCATCCGTGAAAACGAAGTAATAAAATACCAGGATGAAAACGGTAAAATGCAGCCGCTATCAGGGAACGAAACGGTTTCCATGAATTTTTGGGGGTTTACACCGGACATCTTTGATTTCATTGCCCGGCAATTCCACGAATTTATCGGAAAAGAGGCCGGAAACCTGAAATCGGAGATTTATATTCCTTTTGTCGTTGATACGCTGATAAAAGCGGATATTCGCCGGGCAAAGGTATTGAAAACCAAAGCAGAATGGTTTGGCATCACGTATAAGGAAGATAAGGAAGCGGCTGTAAAACGATTGCGCTCACTCACTGAAGCGGGAGAATACCCCGAAAAACTTTGGACATAAACGCTGATCGTGATCTGCGTTCTTTTCTATTGTTTGTTCCCGGGTAACAATGTTCATGTCATGAAGCGATGGGTTTATCCTTTATATCCGGGAGCCCGCCATGGGGCTAAACCTCAACCCGGATACAGCCAATTTGCAAATGGTGTTGTTAAAAAACTGGATGACAGAAGGTTTTTTGCTGCAATTTTTGTCATTATTTTTATATTGATAAAAAAAATTGCATATTTGTATGCAAACAAATGAGATAAAACAGATCATCATGAAATCGGGGAAATATATCGGAGTATTTTTGGTTGTTATAGGGTTAACGCTTTTATTGTCAGGTTGCAGTACAGGCAGTCAGGCAACGCAATATCCGGTGGGGATGAAACAAAAGCGGGTATATTATACCGGAACGGGCAACAGCAAGACACCTCCAACGGTAGGGTACTCCTCTTCACGCCGGATTTCATCACCACCACCCAAAAATTATATTATTCCACAAAAACGGAAAAACACGCTTTATAAATAGAAGCGTGATTCTTCACCCTTTTTCCTTTCCGCTTACATTTTCTTTTTATCTTTATTGAATAAAGAAAAAAATGAAGCATTTACCCCTGTTTATTTTATTTAAATAGCCCGCAACATGAAGTAAAAATGGCTTTCAGGTGGTTTAGTGCAAAAACAATACCCCGGGTGGTTAAAACAGCAGACCTGCTGTATAAATTCAGGACTTAGTAACACACTTTTGCTATTCTTCAACAAAAAAATCAGGATTTTCCGGGAAGCCAAGTTGTTGATGACTATATTCGCGTGTAAAAGTATAAAATATCACCTCAGCTTCGGAACACAGACGGGTATCCGGGCCAAACAAATCAACATGGATGAAGGCCAGATTTCGTTTTTTTTCTGTTAATCTGGCGCGTAAAGTTATGGGCCCACGATGGGTCGGAACCGGTTTTTTATATTTTATTTCGAGACGGGAAGTAACACCGGCAGTTTGTAAAACCACCTGAACAAGCCAGGAGGCAGTTTCGTCCATAAGTGTAGCTTGAATTCCGCCATGAAGTACATTGTTATACCCCTGAAACCTGGGTTGCGGCTCCCAAGTGCTATGTATTTCTTCCCCATCCAGAAAAAAGGTCATTTGTAATCCATGTGGGTTATTATGACTGCATCCAAAACAGAAATACCCGGGAAGCGATTCGTAAAAATTGTTTATTTTTCGCATTACTTGTTACTTTTCCTGCCCTTTACTGAATTTTTGCATCGAAATTTCTTTTCCGGTTTCATCGTAGGTATACCATTTCCCTTCCTTTAAGCCTGCTTCATACGAACCTTTGATTTTCACCATACCGTTTTGGTAGTATTCAAAATATTCACCCACAGGTTGATCCTCCACAAATCTTTCTTCAATCATAAGGGTTCCATTCTCGTAAAAGGTTTTATTTATTCCATGAAATTGTCCATTCGAATAGTTGTATTCGGCGATCAGATTACCATTGGTACCGAACCAGCGTGATGGCCCGTCTTTTACCCCCATGGAGTAGTAACTTTCCTCCAATACTTTTCCCGGCAGATTGGAATAGTAGGAACGCTGTATCCCATGTAATACGCCTTCAAAATAGTTTCCTTCCTGAGCAAGCGTTGCACCGCGATTAAAAGTTTTTGTATTTCCATGCAGCTTTCCTTCTTTAAAATGTTCTTCCCGGGTAAAATACCCGCGCTGATCAATTTCAAGTACGACACCGTTAAGCTTTCCATTTTTATATTCTTCAAGCCGGTTAACAATTCCATTGGGAAAATAGCTTACCCAGTTCCCTTCCTTTTGATCGTTCATGTACCACCCGAATGATTTATATCTTCCGTTCATTTCTTCCCATAACCCCTGTTTCTGGTTCTTATCATCCAATTGATTAATTTCTCCTTCGTGCCCGAAAGGATTGGGAATAGACCCGGTTGTTTGCGCTATTACCGGGGCGGTAACTAATAATACAATAAAAAGAAATAAATGAGTTTTCATAATTCGAATACTTTTAGTTAAGTCAGAAGGAGTTCAAAGCTTGTCATGCAAAAATTATTTCCGGTAAATGTAATTATTTGTTTTATCCGCAATGGTACGGACAAAGATACGTGGAATTACCTAAAAACCCAATTTCTGAAGCCGGAAGTTGTGGGAGAAATTAATCCGCTAATTCGGCAAACAGGTCATAATCATCGGCCTGAATTATTTTAACGCGACGAAAAGATCCGCAAACCACCGGACGGTCTGTAATGCGAATGAGCACTTCATTATCCACTTCAGGCGAATCAAATTCTGTTCGTGCAATCCAGTACTCCCCTTCTTGGCGATCGATAAGGACTGTTAGAATTTTTCCAACTCGAGCGCGATTGTGTGCCCGGGAGATATCCTGTTGCATATCCATTAAGCAGTCTCTACGGGCGTCTTTAATTTCCTGAGGGATGTTATCCTCCAGTTCGAATGCCGCGGTATTTTCTTCGTGTGAATAGGTAAATATTCCCATGCGCTCGAATTGAAATTCCGAAATAAAATCCTTTAATTCCTGAAACTCTTCCTCTGTTTCGCCGGGATAGCCGACGATAAAAGCAGTTCGAATTGCTGCTTCCGGTAATTTTTCACGAAACCTTTGAATCAATTGTCGGGTACCTTCCCGGTCAATTCCCCGGTGCATTGATTTTAAGATGCGGTTATTGATATGTTGGAGTGGAATATCGATATAGTTAACAACATTTGGATGGTTTTGGAAGACATTAAGTAATGCATCGGTAAAGCCGAGGGGAAACGTATAATGAAGGCGTATCCATGTGTCAGGGTTTTCTTCGGCAAGGCGATTGACGAGGGTATCCAGGCAATTATACCCGTATAAATCAACCCCATAGTAAGTCAGATCCTGAGCGATTAGCAAGAGTTCCTTAACGCCGCGCTGAACCAAAGTGCGGCATTCCTCTGCGATGCTATCCATAGATTTGCTGCAGTGCTTACCGCGAATCAAAGGGATAGCGCAGAAAGAGCACCGTCGGTCACACCCTTCTGCAATTTTAACATACGCATAATGGCCAGGTGTAGACAGTGGCCGCTGACCCGGTAATTTTTCACTCCAGGCCATCGGAAAATCACAAACAATTTTCCGGATATCATTAACGCCATAAAAGACATCAACTTCAGGTATTTCATTGATCAACTCCTGTTGATATCGTTGTGAAAGACAACCCATTACAATTAATTTCTCGATCTTCCCGGAACGTCGGGCGGAACCAAAATCAAGAATTGTGCTGATGCTTTCTTCCTTAGCATCGTTTATAAAACCACAGGTATTGATTACCACATAATCGGATTCTTTATCACTGTCAAAAAGTACCTCATAACCGGAATTAGCAAGGTACCCAGCCAGAATTTCCGAGTCGACTGTATTCTTGCTGCAACCCAGGGTTACAATATTAATTCTTTTCATCTTCAGCATTTTTTATCGTGAAATGCACGACAAAGATAATCAATAACAAATTCAGTACATTTGTAAAAAAACTAATCCATGAGAGCAAACGTGATCTTTGTTATTTTATTAGCTATTCTTTCTGCCGGCACTTATGCGCAGCCACAATTCCCTGATCCGGGTCCGGTTTTTCCCAATAATGAAGTTCCGCGAATTGATATAGAAATTGCGCCGGATACGCTAGCATGGATATACGACCATCCGGAGAGCGAACTTGAGTTCCATGCCAGTTTTAGTTTTGCTTCCGGGGAGATACAGGAAACCTTTGAAAATATTGGCTTCAGACTGCGTGGAAATACATCGCGATATTCAGCAAAAAAATCTTTTAAAGTTTCCTTTAACACTTTTGTCAGCGGTGGTGATTTTTATGGTGTTGAGAAATTGAACTTGAACGGAGAGCATAATGACCCGTCAGTCTGCCGTGCAAAAATCGGGTGGGATTTGGCCCGGATGACAGGCGTACCCGGATCACGGGCAAACCATGTCGCCCTTTATATTAACGGGAACTACTATGGGCTTTATCTTAACGTCGAGCATATTGACGAAGAATTCACGGGGGCGTATTTTGGGACAAAAACCGGCAACCTTTATAAATGTCTTTATCCTGCCGATCTTGTCTGGAAGGGAAGTGATCCGGATTTATATAAGGAAGAATACTCCGGGCGTCGGGCTTATGAACTAAAAATCAATGAAGAAACGGACGACTATACCGACTTACGTGATTTGATTGATGCGATTAACCATTCCTCCCCTGAAACGTTTCCTATGGATTTGGGACGCGTTATAAATACGCCTGATTTATTAAAACTGATGGCACTGGAAATTATCATAGGCCATTGGGATAATTATATCTACAATAAAAACAATTATTATCTCTACCACAATCCTTTAACCGAGCAATTTGAATTTTTACTCTACGATTTGGATAACACAATGGGAATTGATTGGTCGGGTATTAACTGGGACACGCGCAATCTGTATAACTGGGGGGCTGACTGGGAGCCCAGACCTCTTTACACTTCTATTATGAGCAATACAATACTCAGGGATCAGTTTACCTATTATATTTTGTATTATGCCTCCCTGATTTCAGCTCCGGAATTTACCGAAAGTATTTTTTCCCTACGTGATCTGATTCGCCCGTACCTGATTGACGATCCTTATTATCCGCTGGATTATGGTTTTTCGGTGGAAACCTTTGATCAATCGTTTACTGGTGCAGCCGGGAACCATGTTAAGCAGGGAATCCTTCCTTATTTGGCATCTAGGGCCAATGCGGCCTTAGCACAAGCGGAACAAACCGATATGTTTCCTATTATCAAGTATTCTTCCCAAAATGCACCCGGAGCATATAACTCCTTCCAGGTTTCGGTCTTCGCTGAAGACAATCAGAATGGAATGACGGTAGAATTATGCTATCGTTTTAACGGAGGCTCTGAGGAAACAGAACAGTTATTTGATGACGGGTTACATGGTGACGGAACTGCTGGTGATGGATATTATGGCGGGTCACTGGAACCCTTTGCTCAGGCAGGCCAATTGAAATACAATTTTTGTGCAACGGATAACCTTCAGCAAAAAACATTCCTGTATGCGGAAATGGTTACCCTTGAAATTGCAGCAGGAGGTAATTATCCCTTATATATTAATGAATTTATGGCGGATAATAAAAATACAATAATGGATGAATATGGTGAATATGATGACTGGATTGAACTTTGGAACGGAGGAGAATTGCCTATTCACCTGGAAGGAATGTATCTTTCTGATAAACCGGAAAATCCTTCAAAATGGAGGTTTCCTGACGTTACGATTCAGCCTGGAGCCTTTTTATTATTATGGACTGATGACGACAATAGTCAAGGCCTTTTACATACAAATTTTAAACTTTCGAAAGCGGGGGAATTTATTGGATTGTATGATCAGGAAGCTACCG
>RZYD01000136.1 GCA_009930445.1 Bacteroidia bacterium
GCAACAATCTCTTCGGGTTGCAACTGTTCCATGCAATGAAAATGCAACCTGGGGCACTTCTCAAAACCCAGCTTTGAACAAGGCCTGCACTTTACATCCAGGGCTTCAATTATTACACTGCGTTGCCTGTATTGCGAAGGAAGATAAGGATACATACCAAAAGCGGGTACTGTACTGCCCCACAAAGAAACAATATTCTTCCGGTATGCCGCTGCAATGTGCATCATACCTGTATCGTGGGAGACAACTGCAGCTGCATACCGGATCACCTCAGCGGATTCATTCAGGCTTAAACGGCCGCAAAGGTCAGTCACCTGATTCACCGACAACCGGGCCAAAGCCTCTCCCGTTTTACGGTCCTCTGACCCCCCCAGGAGCACCACAGGAAAAATCAGCTGATTGCACACTTTCAACAATTTATCCAATGGAAGTCGTTTTGTTGCATGTTGGCCTCCTACAGCCATAACAACATATTTATTTGATTGCAACCTGGAACTAAAATTAACCAAAGCCTTCCTCTCTTCACCCGAAAAATAATCCAGTCCCTCATCATCACGCTGTGCAATAAACTTCGACGCCGTATCAAGGTAACGATCGACAATATGCTTTTCAGGAAGAAAATTCAATTTTAAATTGACCAGCAACCACTTATAAAAATTAAGCTTATGAAACGAACGCGCCGGTTTTCGCAAGGCTGCCTTCACTTTAAAGGATCGAAAATTTCTGTGTAAATCAATAACAAAATCAATATTCTCAATACGCACCTGCTGTAGGGTACGCGATAAAGAATCTGATAAAATAAATATTCCTGAAAGGTAAGGGTTATGGATTAAAATTTCACGGTATTTCTCTTTCGTAAGATAATAAACATCATGGCCATTTTTAGCCAACATCCGTACGACCGGAGTAGTAAGTACAATATCGCCGATCGAACTAAAGCGGATAATCAGAATCTTCGCCATAAGGATGCAAAGATAAGGAATACCCTTGAATCAACAGAATGAAATCAACGAACCGGGTCAGAAGAAGTATTTGTTTAAATTGTAAGGTGAAATGCAGCGAATTTTTACTTTTGCACTATGGTTTTTACCGATACACATACCCATTTATATTTAGATGCCTTTAACAACGACCGCAACGAAGTCATTCAGAAGGCAATACAGGTAGGCGTTCACTACCATTTGCTGCCAAATATTAATACAGCGAGCATTGAACCGATGCTGGAAGTATGCAAGACCTATCCGGAAAACTGCTTTCCAATGATTGGGCTCCATCCCACTTCTGTACATGAAAACTATCAACAAGAGATAACGGCCATTGAAGAGGCCATCGACCGACATAATTTTGTTGCCATTGGCGAAATAGGGATAGATCTATACTGGGATAAAAAATTCTTTAATGAACAAAAAAAAATCTTCAAATTCCAGCTGGAATTAGCACTGGACCTAAACCTACCCGTGGCAATTCACACTCGTGAAAGTATGGAGGAAACACTGGAAATCCTTATGTTACCGGCCTACAAGGAGCTAAAGGGAGTACTTCATTGCTTCAGTGGCAGCTTGGAACAGGCCAAAAAAGCCATTGATCTCGGTTTTTGCCTGGGAGTTGGTGGTGTTATTACTTTTAAAAATTCCGGATTAAAACAAGTAATCCGTAATATTCCTCTGCATTCGATTCTACTGGAAACCGATGCGCCATATCTTGCACCGGTGCCTTTCCGCGGCAGTCGGAACGAAGGAAGTTACATTCCTGTGATTGCGTCCCATCTGGCCGATGTTTACCAAACCGATCGGGAGCAGATAGCCCGGATTACAACCGAAAACGCTTTTAGCCTATTTCATCTGAAGCAACACTAAACCATGGAAAATTCAAACCCCGCAATCCTCGCAATTTACACAGGTGGCACCATAGGGATGATTAAGGATCTGCAAACCGGTGCACTTACTCCATTTAATTTCGATGGAATTTACACCCAGATGCCGGAGTTAAAAGATATGGCTTATCGCGTCGATTGTCATTCCTTCGACCCGCTCATCGATTCTTCCGATATGAACCCATCATTTTGGGTACAGCTGGCCGAAGTAATTGAAAAAAATTATGAAGCTTACGACGGATTCGTAGTATTACATGGCAGCGATACAATGGCCTACAGTGCCTCCATGATGAGTTTTATGCTGGAAAACCTAAATAAACCCGTAATTTTTACCGGCTCACAACTGCCCTTAGGCATGTTACGCAGCGATGGACGGGAAAACTTCATAACAGCCATTGAAATAGCTGCAGCAATTATTGACGATACCCCTGTGGTGCCTGAAGTGGCCATCTATTTCGAAAATCAACTTTTTCGGGGAAACCGGGCACACAAATTCAACGCAGAACATTTCGATGCCTTTTTATCGGTGAACTATCCGGTATTGGCGGAAGCCGGAGTGCATATCAAGTATTATCCCGATCGGATACTAAAACCCAATTTTAAAAAACTTAAAGTACACAAAACACTCAATAACAAAATCGCTTTGTTAAAACTCTTTCCGGGAATCCGCGAAGAAGTAATGAAAGCTATGGTAAATGCTGAAGGGCTTGAAGCCATTATTCTGGAGACCTTCGGGAGTGGCAATGCACCCACTGAGCGATGGTTTATCGAACAACTCAAAGCTGCCCGTCAAAAAGGAATTATCGTATTTAATGTCACACAATGCAAAGGTGGCTCGGTAGAAATCGGAAAATATGCAGCTAGTCTCGATATGGGCAAAATTGGGGTAGTGGGCGGCTATGATATCACAACGGAAGCCGCACTTGCCAAAATGATGTACCTGCTGGGCCGGGGCCTCAGCCGGGAGGAAACCACGACCCTGCTACAAAAGCCCCTGCGTGGCGAAATGACAATAAATAAAGAATAACGATGAACAATGGCAAATAGTATAGGAATACGCATTGCAAAAAAATGTAGTAGGTGGCTGGAATTAAAACTATTTGATTTTTATTTGTATGGATTTTTTGTAATTTAGCCCCCGCGATTGTGTACATCAGGTAGATGCACAACAGGAGAGATGACCGAGTGGCTGAAGGTGCACGCCTGGAAAGCGTGTGTACGCCAAAAGTGTACCGCGGGTTCGAATCCCGCTCTCTCCGCAAAAACGGAACATTGTTCTTGAAATTACTGCTAAAATCAGATAAAAACAACTTAAATTATTTAACATCAATTCTTTTCAATCATGAAAAAATTAATCGCCTTTTTGTCAGTCGCAATACTGCTGTCAATCGGACTTAACCAGTCAGTCCTTGCACAGGTAGAACAGACTAACGACCCTGCAGCGCAAGAAATGGTTGCTGCCAATGACTCTACCCTGGTAACGGATAGCAGTGTTGCAGAAGCATCTACTATGCTAATAGAAGACGAAGCACCGGTGAAAAAAACTTTTCATCAGGTGTTAAAAGAAAAATTCATTGAAGGGGGTGCCGGATTCATGGCTATCGTACTTCTGTGTCTTATCTTTGGTTTAGCGCTTTCTATTGAAAGGATTATCTATCTGAACCTTTCTACCACCAACACCACAAAACTTCTCAACCAGGTTGAAAACGCCATCGAAACTGAAGGCTTACAAGCTGCTAAAGAAGTATGTAAAAATACCCGTGGCCCCGTTGCCGGTATTTTCTTCCAGGGATTGGATAAATACGACGAAGGAATTGATATGGTTGAGAAATCCATCGTTTCCTACGGTGGTGTCCTCACCGGCCGTCTCGAAAAAGGACTGAGTTGGATCGCACTCTTTATCGCCCTGGCTCCCAACCTCGGATTTATGGGTACGGTAATCGGGATGATCGCTGCCTTTGATAACATCGCCGTTGTAGGTGACATCTCTCCCGCTGTTGTGGCTGATGGTATTAAAGTAGCCCTCCTAACTACCGTGTTCGGTCTTATCACTGCAGTAATTCTTCAGATTTTCTACAATTACTGCGTTGCAAAAATTGATAGCCTCGTTAATGATATGGAAGATTCCACAATCTCCCTCATTGATATTCTTTCTAAAAACAAAAAATAAGAAGAGGATCCCATACCATGAGTAAATTAATCCATACAATATTCAGAATCATCTCCGTCATCTTTATCCTGCTCGGCGTATTTCTTATCGCTATGGTCTGGATAAAAGGTGATGCCGCAATTAAAGGAGATGTTACGCTGCAAAACAGGATTTTGACCCCGTTTATCACCATGACGATGGTCGAACTTGTACTGTGTGCGTTTCTGGCCCTCTTTTTCCCGATCTTCTTTATCGGAAAAAGCGGTAAAAGCCTGATAAAAATTCTCATCTTCGTTGTCGTACTGGCCATTATCGCCGCAATTGCCTATTTCGGCCTTGCAGGAAACCAGTTCACACCAGAAGAAATGCAACGCCTCAAAGTTACTGCTGAAGTATCACGGTTAGTGGGCGCAGCCATCTATTTTACATACATCCTCGGTGGAGCGGCTGTGCTTACAATCCTCTATTCCGGTGCAGCGAGTATGTTTAAAAAATAATGTATTATGGCCAAAAGAATCACGGAAATAAATGCAAGCTCAATGGCGGATATCGCCTTCCTGCTCCTGATCTTCTTCCTGGTTACCACAACCATGGATATTGATACAGGGATTGCACGAAGACTGCCCCCGCCTTTGCCGGAAAATGTTGACCCGCCTGATGTAAAAGACAGGAATATCTTTACCGTTCTTGTTAGTAAGAGCGACCGCCTGATGATCGACGGCAAACCGGGAGATATCCGGGCCCTTAAAGATCAGGCCAAAGAATTTCTGGCAAACCCTGCCAATAGTATTGACCTCCCCGAAAAGGAGATGAAACAAATCGATTACCTCGGTGAAGTATCCGTTTCAAAAGGAATTATTTCATTGAAAAACGACAGGGGTACATCATATGATATGTATATTCAGGTGCAGGATGCCCTCACTGCTGCCGTTAGCGAACTTCGTGACGAACTTTCCATGGAAAAATTCGGCATTAAATTTACTGACCTTAGCAATGAGGACTATATTGATGCTATCAAATCTGCTATCCCTGTTTCCATATCAGAAGCTGAACCTGAAAACATAGGAGATAATTAATATGGGACGTTTTGGAATAAAAAAACAAAAGGGTACACCTGGAATTTCAACCTCCTCGCTGCCTGACATTATCTTCATGCTGCTCTTCTTCTTTATGGTCGCTACTACCATGAGAGAAACAACACCCCTCGTGAAAGTGTCGCCTCCTTATGCCTTTGAAGTGCAAAAACTGGAAAAGAAATCCCTGGTGAGTTATATCATGATCGGCCCTCCAAGCAATAAAAAACTGGGTACGGAATCCCGTATTCAACTGAACGATCGCCTGGCAACAACCGATGATATCCAAAACTTTATCATCGCAGAACGCGAATCCCGCGACGAGATCGACCGAAAATTCCTTACCACTTCACTGAAGGTTGACAAAGAAGTTAAAATGGGTATCGTGACAGATGTAAAACAGGAATTACGCCAAATTGGCGCTTTCAAAATTAACTACTCAACACGTAAGGGCGTTAATAAATAATAATCGCTTTATGGTGATTTTCAAAAGAGGGTTTCGAAAACGATCCCCTCTTTTTGCTTTTAGACCTGCTCCATCTTTCGTAGCAAACCCAACAAAACAAAAACAAAAATTATCGATAACATAACCGCCACTGCCGGCTCACTGCCACCACTATCTATTTCTTCCCACGGTATCCCCTCCCGCTGGCCGTACCAGGCCGATATTACTGCCGTACCATTATTGATGAAATGAACAAACATAGGAACCCAGATGCTTCGGGTGAAAACGAATAAATAGCCAAACAAAATCCCTAAAAATAAACGTGGAATAAAACCATAAAACTGCATGTGCATAAAACTAAACAAAAGTGCAGTAACAACTACCACCCCGTGCACGTTTCGTATCCATTTATGAAAAATGCGAAACAATACCCCGCGAAAAACCAACTCTTCTCCTACCGCAGGAACTAAAGCGATCATAAACATATTGACCAATAACCCTTTAACACGGGTGTCCTGAAAAAACAAAGTGGTCATCCCAGCTGCACTGTCTTCCAGCTTACGCATCATTTCTTCCACCTGTCCTAAAAAATCAGGCAGATGCATCGATGCATTCCACAGAATCAACCGATTAGTAAAAGGAAGTGCAGCAAAAAGAATTAAAACAGAAGCAAGCAGGGAAAAAAACTTCAACCGCTTAAACCCCAACATTTCCACGTCACCAGACCGCATAAAAACCCGAATATACAATACCGATGGAACGGTAAACATCCCCAGATGATTTACAATTTGATAATACTTTATAAAAGCAGCATTCTCCGGCGTTGCAGCAGTAGCCGAAGCGGTAAACAACTCAGAAAAGGACATCCCAAACAATGGAATCGCCATCAACGCTCCCATCAAATTAAACAACAATCCGCAGATTAACAACAGCAGTAAAAAAAGAAGAAAC
>RZYD01000704.1 GCA_009930445.1 Bacteroidia bacterium
CAGTTGGAGCGGGATGTGAATAAGCAGGAAAAACAGGGTATTCAGGATTGCTTTAAGAAACAGCCGGTCCTGGAAAAGGTGAATGTAATTGTCGAGCCCCACAAATTCCATGGGTGCGATGATATTCCACCGGTGAAAGGTAAGTACAATGGAAAAGACTACAGGAAAGGCCACAAACAGGCACAAATGCATCAGGTAAGGTGAAACAATCAGCCAGGGGGCAAAAATAGTTTTTCTTAATGGCTTTCCCATGGGCTACTCCTTTACTCTTAATAAAACATTCACGGCCCGCTCAGCATCGGCAATGGCCTCCTCCGGAGTTTTTTTTTGATAAAGAACACAGGCCTCGTACTCCTGCGACAGGATTTCCAGTACTTCGGTAATCACCGGGCTGTTGTCGGTACCACGAATCCAGTCGGCCTGCCGGGCAAAAATCTTTAACCGCGGGTTCGCCGTGAAGAAATCCCGGTAGGCGCTAAGGGTGTCCAGTCCTTTACGGCGTGGAAGCTGTTTGGTCTGTTCCATCAGCTTCAAATCACCCGAAATATCCGTTAGCGTGCGGATGTATTCGAATGCCGTTTGCGGATCACGGCAGGTGTTGAAAAGCACAATACTCTTGGGGTCGCCATACGTGTACACGGGGCCCTGATGCCCGTTGGGAACCAACATGGAATAATAATCGTATTCAAATCCTTCGGGCTTGTATTTTTCCAAATGACTGATTTCCCAGGGGCCGGTAAATTTTGTGGCCACTTTGCCACTGATAAAAGGATCCTGTCCTGCCGATAAACGCTCTTTTGAAAAGTAGTTCTCTCTATATAGGGTTTGCAAAAACCGGAACACCTCAATGGCGTAAGTATTGTTGAAGGCGGCTTTATTCCCGCTGATCAGGGGCATCCCACCGGAAGCAGCAAGGTATAGCGGATAAAAGTTAAATAATCGCTGGTACCAGACGGTTTTTACCGAAGTGTTTCCAAACCACTGGTCGGCAAAACCATCGTGATCAAGATCTTTTTTAAATGCTTCTGCAGCGAACAGGTATTGACTGTAGGTAACAGGCAGTGTATCCAATCCTAACTCTCTGAAAATATTTTTGTTATAGATTGTAAGAATGGGATTGATTTTCCATGGAATCTGATAGATGTGCCCGTCGGCTGAAGTAATTTCTGCCAGGGTAAGCGCATTACAGCGGCTAGTGATATAATCCTGAAAACCTTCCAGCGTATCGAGCGGCACCAGTACACCCGCGTTGGCATAAAATTCCACACTGCCCTGCCACATATTGGCATAAATGTCGGGTGTGGTTTTACC
>RZYD01000137.1 GCA_009930445.1 Bacteroidia bacterium
GGATCACCAACGGCGTCGCCGAAGGACTGAACAGCAAGATCATGAGCATCAAGCGAAAGGCGTGTGGGTACAGCAACAAGGATCATTTCAAGACGGCGATCTATTATTTCTGCGGCGGACTCGATCTGTACCCGAGGTCAGTTTGAACACGTTACCCACAGAGTTTCCGGAAGGACCTTATTAATTCATTCATTAGAACTACTTGAATTATTGATGAAGTTATCCACAATCTTATATGCTCCATTGCATTCATTAATTATTTTTGAAAAGAACACTCCATCTCCTCGCAATGTTCTGCAATTCCTTTTTTTTTCAATATCTGTTTTATACTTAGAATATAATGAAAGCTTCTTGCACCATTCGTTTTTGAATATAAGTTCAAACACTGCGTTGGAAAAACCTTCTTTGCCTCCTATATGAAGAAAATCCCATATCCACAATCCGATAATATAAACTTCGTTCTTTTCGTGATACCTGATTTTTCCCATGCTTTTTTTAGCGACATCGGCAACACTACTCATAACTTCATTAATACATCGACTATCGTCAGCATTTTTTTTAAAAGGATAATTAGCGTGCAAAGAAAGTTTAGCTGTATCAGGCGCGTTTCCCGGAAAAAACTTCCTCGAACAAAAACTCACATGATCGTCTTTAGACAAAACATCTCTTTTATAGTAAGAGAATGCTCTATCTGCAGAAATCCTCAATGACAAGTCAGAAAAAACAAATCCATATTCATCATAAATTTCTGACAATAAATCTTCAACAACTACAATAGAAGGATTTGCATCTTTTAAATTATCAGAAAAGAAACTTTTCGATTTATTCGTTTTTAATATTATGTATTTTTTTATTGTACAATCTTGTAAAATACACTCATAGTTATCTGATAACGAATTGAATATACTCCAAAATTTCTCTTTACTTTCAAAAAGACAATCTTTGCAAGATTTATTCAAGCTAATATTTCGATTCATTTGCGTTGAGAAAATATACAGAATTTCATCAATTTTTCTTTTCAGAGATTCATTGCTCTTAACATCAGAAAAAAATCGTCGCTTAACAAACTCTCGTCGCCAAAATGAAATCTCCTCATACACATGGAGCGATTTGAAGACATTATTTCCTTTTTTGGCTTCGAATTCGGAAGGCACCTTCATTTCTGCCTGCTTGTCGACACATTCCACAAGAGCTCTTGCCTTGCAAAAAATATCTTTTGCCCGCCTTATAGACAAACCTGTCTTTTCAATATCTTTAGCATTACAATATTGTTCAGAACTAATCATCATCAAGATGTAAGATGCTAGATATTGCACAGGCACATCAATAACGAAGTCAGAAGCATAAATATTGGGAACCCAATTCCATACTACGCCATCACACAATGTTTCATAATAACATGAATGGTTTTTATCACGCGATAATTTCTCTTTTTTTTGGTGATAAAGATAAAAATTCTCATCTTTAGAAGCAATTTGCATATCAAAATATAAATATTCATCATCCTTAAAATTTATCCGCAAGCCATGTCCGCAGGACACAAGATAAACCATCCATGCTCTCATAACATTAATTTTCAATCTTTGAGTGGATTCAATTTTTAACAAGATATCTAACTTTTCTTGAAGATCTTTAATTGTGTTTGAAGAAATATTATCTTTAATACGCTTAGAAACAAATTCTATACTATCCGAAAATTGCCATGCCCTCCGAGCATCACTGATTAATCGCATCGCACTTTTCTTACCAGCAATTTTCTCAACAGATCTACAAAATTTTAAAGTTACACCTTCAGCTTCTTCTGACAACATCTGAGACAACATTAACATTTGTATTTCATGATTACTCAAAAAAGATGAAGATTCAAGAACATTTGCATCTAATACAACAAGTGGTTTCTGATTATTGTCATCACTCATCTTATTAACCCGTTTATCTGTCTACGGTTTTGGACACGTCTTTGATTAATCAAGCCGCTACGATCGCGGACTCCAAAAGGGCTAGACAAAGTTCCTACGCAGTGTCGAACCACCGAATCGCGAGCAGGTTCTACCTCAGGGCCGAACGAACCGTTCCGCGATCCTTCAGCCTAGGGGATCTCTGACGGGATGGCGAAATCTGAATGTAGTGAACAACATGGTCGAGCAAATCGTCGTCACTGTGAAGTCCTACAAAACTCCTACGACCTAGGGCACCTTCAAGATTCCAGCCTTCCGGGCGTAATGCGTGGACCTGTGGATACCCCAGACACTACACACCATAACCAGCCCACTCATCTGACCGGTTGAGGACGAGGAGGGGTGACTCAATCCTGGCTCATCCTATTAAAGCGTACTGTGACTTTTGCGGACACTAATCGCGTCAAGGGCGATGCTATCAAGGACGTCGACTAGGCTCGGTATGCCGAAACGCCAGTACAGATGGTGTTTAAGGATATCCTGGACCACATCCCAGCCGACGTCCAGCAACCTGGAAACATCCAAGCATCGTCATCGCCTTGAAAAGCTGCAGGACAAAACGCGCGAAAGCTATGTGTAACGCCGCCTTGGCTCGGCAATGCGCAACTCGATTCAGCGAGCAATTCCCCATCTCCTCGACCTCCACAGCGCATAAAAAAAGCGAAACCATTCACAATGAATAATTACTGTCAACGGAACTCGAAAAGTGACCCATTCTTGCCGCTTTTCGGCAAGTCAAAACTGACCCACCCAGCCTAATCCTCTGTCAACAACCTGCGTCTGCTGGCCGTACTCGGTCTCAAAACACTTCACGACTTCCGGGATTTCCACGGGCTTGAGCGATCGCAGGAAGTTGCGCACCGAGCGCTCGCAGCCGTCACAACCAAGCGAGGCAATCTCCCGATACAGGACCGTGGCGGGTAAACGGTGCGGCATGGCTGCCGCGACGCGATCTTCCAAGTAGCTCTTGAATGGATCGGAATGGATCGACCTTGCAAGGCCAATCCGGACGCTTCTTGTACCTTTGCCAGGTCTTGCTGCGCAGGCAACGCCTGACCGTGTTCCGCGATATGCCCATGGCTCGGGCAATTTCTCAAACGCTCTTGCCCTGCTTGGCGAGAAGCCGAATCTCCATGCTCGTCTCCTGTGTGATCATCGTCACCCCCTGCGGGGTGACTCGTTACAAGAAAGGTGGGTCAAATTTCACTTTCCAAGGGGGGGGCACTTTTACTTTTCCGCTGACATTACAAGCTATTACAAAAAAATCACGAAAATTTTGCTTACAGGTACCGGACGGGCAATTCGAACAAAGCTAGCTCCCATGTCGAAGGAGGCAGAAAATTGAAGGTTTGAAAGCGATACATTCACCAACACTTAGCACCTAACTCAAAGGAAGGAAAATGAGCAAGAAAATTTTGAAAATCGAATCTGTATCAGAACTCTTGGCGTCTCAATGGCTCACTGAAAAAGAAGTTGCGGCACTTACGCGCCTTAGCCTCTCAACATTAAGATCACATCGATTTGCTGGAAAGGGACTCCCCTACGCAAAGCTGGGGCGTATGGTTCGATACTCTGCCTCTGAGGTGGAGCGCTACATGGAGTCGCGGCAAATTTACCCTAGCAATTAGATTAGGCTAGCAAACAACTAGCCTGTCGATGCGATCTTCATAAGTGGGAGACTTCTAAATCGCATCGACACACCTAAACTGAGAACTCTTTAATCAAAGGATTGAACCATGAACATACCATGTCTAAATAATGCATCTGAAAATTCAGATGCCAATGTTAAAAATATGATAACGCAATGTGTCGACACGCTACGAGAGGCATTGGCTGAAGATCTCGATGGAATAGATAAAATTGACATCATGGCAGAGCCAAAGACTTTTTATCGTATTACATTCAGTGTATACCCAAAGGCGAAATAAACACAAAGCAATCACATGGGCTGAATATTGATCAGCCCATGTGTAAGGAGAATACAAAATGTCAACAAAAGATATCAAAAGCCTAATCGCCCAGGCGAAGCAAACTGGAAGGCCAGCTAGTGATTCATTAATATACACACTCTATGCATCAAATGAAAAGGAAATAATAGACTGCATAGATGAGTCACAAATCATTGACGTTACGCCAATAAACATTAATAAATCCGATAATGAGCATAGATGCTATCCAATAAATCAATACAAATTGCAACACTTAACCCCAGTACACAGCACAATAGACAGCAATAATCATTACAATGCACTTACAACACATCTCGCACTGCATAAGCAAACAGGCATTTCCAGTATTGTTATGAAATTGCTGCGAGAAGCAGACAAATACGAAATTCCTTCGGACACAATATCGCCCCAGAAAAAAGACATCTTTATCTCATTTCTCAATTGGGAATTCTCTAAACTATCCAAAGAAGAACGTCTTCATATTGTTGAACAATTTGGCAAAGACCCTGCGCTGACTAGATTAGGACATGACGGCCAGATCACTTGCAATTATGAAACATTTGAAAATATCATATCCTTAGCGTCAAGCGTTCTTAACAGAGGGCCTATCAAAGCAGCTTTAGTTGTAGCACAACTGCTCGGCATAAAGATAGAATATTGCTTTCGTACGTTCCCTGAAAATGGTAAGATTCCGCCTGCCGTTCCTATAAATACAAGCATCCATGAAGATCTGCCTGCGATACTTAAAACTTCTAAATGTTATTATTTACTTACTGAAATTGATTACGAATTTGACTTTAACGGTCGAAAGTTACAGGCAATTCTCTACTACAGAGACTCAGAAAATAAATTTGATGATTTATTTTTAATAGCCGAACGCATTGATCATAAAGGCATTATAAGTCTTAAAATAGGAAGAACTGATGCCTCAGCGAGATTGTATTCACATACTATGATAGCTCAACATAGCACTGCGGTGGTAATTATCTGCCTTGACATGCGTATCGCGATGAGCCTCAGAAAGATAGCTCGTGAGGCTCGCCTTTTCGAGAAGAGCAATGTCATTATCTCCGGTTGCTACAACGGACATAGTGCCCTTAAGGCTCTGAATCTCAAAGAACTACTAGGGCACGAAGTTGTCATTATCCCAGAGTCTACCCAGGAAAGCTTAGATAGTATTGATGGTTGGATAGGGCGATGTGAAAAAGCAGGAGCCACGAGTGTGACCATCTATCCGTGGCCCATTATTGACGACGACTCCTTGCCTTCGTTTTCAGAAATCGGGCCTTGGGAACAAATCTCGAGAATTAACAATATTGAACGACCATCTTTGCTGATTACAAGAATTCAGGAGAGGGCCATGGATTCGGATGCATTTAAGGATTGGAAGAAAGGAACACCAAAGAATGACGACCCTGAAAACATTCCAACAGAAGATAATACGAAATTTCGCATAACATATCTACAAGACATCAATGATGCAAAACCACTGAATATTTTGCATACTTTAAGCGTGAGCGACCTATTTAATCCACTATCTACATCTATAATTTATGGATACTCTAATGTTGGAAAAACATTTTTTACAGCGGAAATTGCAGCATCATTATCTACAGGGACTCCATGCTTTTTCTTATCTGCTCCAAAACCAAGCAAAGTATGCTACATCGGCGGAGAAGGAAACTTGGTCGACTTCAAGTCGCGATGCTTACAACTAATGAAAAATAGACCAGAGCATCACCATCTTTTGAACGAAAATTTAGGATGCCATGTTGTAAAAGGAGGATTAGACATTCTTGACGACAATACGCAAGTTGAGATTGTCGAGTCTCTTTTAAAAGAGAAAATTCAGTATTTGTTTATTGACAACTTAATTTCTCTTGCATCATCAGCTACAAACAACAATCCTAGCAAGTTGTTTAAATTTGTGCAAAAAGTTGAGGAAAAAGGTATCGCAGTAATATTAATACATCATACCAATAAAGACAAAGAGGAGCTTAAAGGATCTGCTGACCTTATCTCACGCTGCCAAAATATCTTGCTACTTGAAGGCCGCGAGCAGATTATGAATGAGCAAAACTCCAGCAATGCTTTGCAAAATGCTCTTACAGATGATGGACCTGTGACGCGAATCACCGTAAAAAAGTGCAAAGTTGCCTTACACTTTGAAAGAAGAAGCATCACGTACAGAGTACCTCCTTTAGGAACATGGGAATTTGTGGAAGGTAACATTGTAAATTGTCACGATGCAAGTGATAATCAAGACAGAAACACAGCACTTGACTTAAATTCTGATGAATATACACCAGAAGCACCCATGCCTCCTGATGCAGCAAAAATATTATCCATAATGGATAATAATACAACATACTACCGCATCGATCTTGATAATGCTACAGGCTTCAAAGAGGATCGAATTCGCAAAAACCTTACCCTGCTCATTGAAGCTGGCTTAGTGATCCGTGAAGGGGAAGAGGGTGTACGGGATTTTGTGTAAACGGTCATTTTTGATAAGCCCACATCCAGCCAAGGAGAGACAATGACCGCATCCAAAATCCTGTCCGCCGAA
>RZYD01000705.1 GCA_009930445.1 Bacteroidia bacterium
CACCCTGGAGAAGTTACAATTAGCGAAAACCTTGCCCATCGTCTTAATGTACAACCCGGCGATTACCTGCTTTTTCATATCAACCGGGCAACCATCATCTCACTGAATACTCCGTTTGTATCAACTGAAAATCAGGACATAGCCAAACGGCTGAAAATAAACCGTATCATTGGCAATAACCAAATGGGCCGATTTTCGCTCCTCAATGTACAATCTGCGCCCTTCAATGCCTTCGTCTCCCTACCCTGGCTGAACACACTCATGGAGTTGGAAGGAAAAGCAAATCGAATCCTGCTTTCGGTCAATGACAGCCGGGCAATTTCCACCCTTACACAAACGCTGGAAGCAGTCTGGTGCCCCGAAGACCTTAGCCTGAAAACAGAGCCACTCAACACAGAATATGGCTGGCAAATATCTTCGGAACGGGTATTTTTCGATCAGGCGCATGCACAATTGGTACAATAGGTTTTTCCGGATGCTACACCTATCCTGACCTATTTAGTGAATCGTTTGGCAACAAAAAAAGCAACCACCCCCTATTCATTTGTAAGCAGTGTTACAGACGATTCCCTGCCAGAAAACGGAATAATTATCAACCAATGGCTTGCTGACGATCTGAATGCAGCTCCCGGCGACACCCTGACCTGCACCTGGTTTTCGATAGGGCTGCTCCGTGAGCTGACTACCGATAGTGCCCTCTTCATCGTACAGCGTATTACCGCCATGGACAGTCCACTCAGTGACCCCCAGCGGATGCCCTTCATCCCGGGCTTGTCGGATACAGGAAGCTGCACAGCATGGGATGCCGGCATCCCGATAAACCTAAAAACCATCCGCGATAAGGATGAAACCTATTGGAACCAATACCAAGGCACGCCCAAAGCATTTATTCCCTTAAAAACGGCCCATAAACTATGGGCCAATCGTTTCGGCAACTATACCGCCTTCCGAACCGTCTACAACCCCGACACCATAGCATGGCATTCAGGAAACAGCAAACTATCCAACCTCGGAATAATTGTAAAAGAAGTCAGAGATCAAGGCAGAAACGCAGCCATTGGTGGTGTAGATTTCGGTCAACTGTTTTTGGGATTAAGCTTCTTTATTATTGTCAGCAGCCTGTTTCTGAATGCATTATTGTTCGTTTTTCATTTAAAAAAAACAAACAGAAATGGGAACCCTAAAAGCACTTGGGTTTACTCAGCGAAAAATCGTTACGCTATCAACAGGAGAACAAATCCCCGGTATTGTGTTGGGAATACTCTTGGGGTTAGCTTTATCGTATGGTTATAATATAATGGTTTTCA
>RZYD01000138.1 GCA_009930445.1 Bacteroidia bacterium
CGTTTTTATCCCGCTATTTTAAGGGTTCATTTGCTGAATTAACCTCTGCCTTTACGGAATCGGAGAATCTAAGTATTCAGGAAATGGAAGAGATTCGTACACTGGTTGATAAAACGCTGAAGGCACAAAGAAAGGAGCACGCATGAATTTTATGATCAACTATCTTTTGGAGGCTTCCATAGCGCTGGTGGTTTTGTACCTTCCATTTTTACTGATTGCACGTCAAACTACTTTTCACAGAACGAACCGATTCGTCCTGCTGGTATCGGTTTGGGTTTCGTTGTTGCTGCCTTTTGTTAATTTTTCCTTACCCACCGTTAGTACGGGAATACCGGTAGTTTTTCTGAAGGAAATTGTAGTCACGGCCAATGGTCAGGGCGCTGTAATTGGAGATATGCCGCTGCGAACCTTGCTTTTTTCCGGGTACCTTTTTATCAGCGGTTGTTTTTTTCTTTTTCTTCCCGGAAAATTACTCTTCTCTCTGTTAAAGATAGGGCAGGCAGAAATCATTCGTCAAAAGGGTTATACCCTTGTCATCACCAGGCAACAGACTTCACCCTTTTCATTTTTCGGTTATATTTTTTGCAATCCTTCAAATCATTCCCGCCATGCACTCGACATAATTATTCAGCATGAGAAAGCACATATTTCTGAACGCCATTATTTAGACCTCATTTTTTTGGAATTCGTGCAGGTTTTGTTTTGGTTTCATCCTGTTCTATACCTCTGCAAGCGCTCATTAAAGAGCATTCATGAATACCAGGCCGACCAGAAGACGATGCAATACACCGACCGGTCACATTATCTGAAGCTTTTATACTCAGAATCATTTCGTCCGCAGCAGTCCGGTCTGGCCCATAACTTCAGTTATTCACCTTTAAAAAAACGACTAAAAATGATGATGAAAACACCAACAAACCGATATGCCGGACTGTTATATTTTTCCTGGCTTCCGGTAATAGCATTGCTAATTATATTTTTGGCTACAAATCAGGTGCAAGCCCAAAACGAAACAGGTAATAAGCAGGTGGCTGTTTCCGTAAAAAACGGAAAGGAGGCTGTACAGCCGTCTTCCTCAGCTCCCCGCTTACAGGAACAGGAAGAAGAAGTTTTTCTGGTGGTTGATAAATTGCCACAGTTCCCGGGTGGAGAGCAGGAGCGGATGAAGTTTCTTTCCTCCCACCTCAGCTATCCGGAGAACGCTAAGCAAGACTCTGTTCAGGGGACTGTATATATAACTTTTATTATTGAAAAGGATGGTTCAATTACCCATACGGATATTCTTCGCGGGATAAATCCTTTATTAGATGAGGAAGCCCTTCGGGTAATTGAACTGATGCCTGCCTGGATACCCGGTGAACTGAAGGGTAATAAAGTCAGGGTGAGGTTTAATATTCCTATTCAGTTTAAATTGAAATAATTTCTTACCGGGAAATTTTTGCGGCCTCGAATTTTCGGGGCCGCATTAATAATAGCATAGCGTTATATCAACCCTTACATTTTCATAGCTAAGTGAAAAGGCACATTTCCCCCAAACCGGATAGTGGAGTCCTTTAGGTTCAAATCGGGAAAACCCGAAGCCTTCACGGGGAATCATCATTTTTTTTTCCATGGCCCCATCGGAATTTTCATCGTCCAGAACCGATACTGCATATTCTCCCGGCTCCAGGCCACGAAACACGCAATGAAGTGTATCGGAAATGGCTTCTGGCTTTTTTCGGATAAGCGTAAGATAAGGATTTTCGGGGAACTGGTTTTTATGGTTATAGAGGGCAACGGCCACTTCGCCGTTGGTATTCCGGAATCCGGAAACCAGCACATCAATCTGCTGTGCTTTACTGACCCATGGCAGGGCTATTGTAGCCAAAAGCAAGAGAAGAAACCATAGATGTTTCATAACGAGTTGAAAACTATTAAAATAACGAATCTCCAAGAAAAATAGTATACTGTATCGAGTTCGGCTGAAATATGTATTTTAAAGAGGTAGTTCTAAGTTTTAGTTTGAACCATAAGCCGGTTTGTAGCGGATAAAATCGCGATATTCCAGAAAAATGGTCTCCAGGGCAGTCATTTTTTCGAAGAAGAAGGAATGTACGCGTTCCCAGGTTTCCGGAGCGTAGAGATTTACCTCCGGAAGAATGCTTGCAATCCGTGCGATTTCTTTTCCTTCAGCCAGTGTATATTCCAGCTCCCAGTACAGGTCATCACCCAGGGCAGTTTGTAGGATTGTTTTCAGGCTTTCGAATTTTTCATAATAATACAGCCTTCTTTCCTGGTCATGACTAATGATATCTACACCTACCAGCGCCTGCCGGCGGTCGATGTCAAATTTCAGGTTCACTGGTTTTATTCCGGTGTCCTGCAGGATCCATTTTTTTGTTTTGCCCATTGTTTTGCAATAGGCATCAAAACCTTGCCAGAACTCCAGCCGCATTTTTTTTTCTTCTTCTTTCGAAAACATGTTACAAATTTATAAAAAGAGCGTTTTGTTTTCTTGAATGGGTAATTAACTTTGCTTACGAAAGCTTCTTCTGATGAAAAAATTTGTACTTCTGTGGGTCGCACTACATGGTTTATTCGCTCTTTGTGCACAAGATGAGTTGATAACACATTATGAGTCATCGGGTTATCTTGAAACGCCCCGGTATAATGAAACCATTGCATATTGTAAAAAACTGGATGAGGCCAGTGATAAAATATTTTATACTTCCTTTGGCGTCAGTCCGCAGGGAAGAGCATTGCCTTTACTGATTGTTGATAAAGACGGACTTACTACCCCGGAGACGATCAGAGAGGCTGGCCGGATTGTGCTTCTCGTGGAGTGTTGCATTCATCCCGGCGAGCCGGAAGGAAAAGATGCCCTGCTAATGCTGGTGCGTGATTTGGCGGTGCGAGGACTTCATGCAGAAGCGCTCAATGGGGTTTCGTTACTGGTGATCCCGATTTTTAATGTCGACGGTCATGAACGGTTTAGTGCTTACAACCGGATTAATCAAAACGGCCCAAAAGAAATGGGGTGGCGGGTTACCGCGCAGAATTATAACCTAAACCGCGACTTTTTGAAAGCAGATGCACCTGAAATGCAGCAATGGTTAGCTCTTTATACCCATTGGCTTCCTGAATTTTTTATCGATTGTCATACTACTGATGGTGCTGATTATCAATATGTTATTACTTATGCTCTCGAGACTTTTGGTAATATGGATCCGGGGATTACCCAGTGGCTTACCGACACCTATGAACCTGCATTGGTTGACCGAATGTTTGGTTCCGGATTTCCGGTGTTCCGGTATGTGAGTTTCCGGCAATGGCATAACCCTAAAAGTGGCCTTCGGACCAGTGCATCACCGCCGATGTTATCGCAGGGTTACACCGCAATTCAGAACCGGCCGGGTTTGCTTATCGAAACACACATGCTTAAACCGTATCAACCGCGTGTGGAATCCACTTATGGGATGGTGCTTCATACGTTGAATATTCTCAATGCGGAAAAAAATAACCTCACCACTGCGATACAACAGGCCGACCAGTGGTGTACGTCAGACGCAGTGAAGGATAAAAAACTCCCTATTGCTTTTCGTAACGATTGGAGTGACAGCACAATGGTTGAATTTTTAGGAGTGGAATACAGGGAGAAACGAAGTGAACTTACTTCGGGAGTTTGGTATGAATATGACAGCACGAAACCTGTTACTTTTACTTTGCCTATGTTTGAAAAAGTGAAAGTTGAAAAAGAGATTCGTATGCCAACGGCCTATCTGGTGCCGGTTGAATGGAGCGAAATTATTGAAAAGATCATTGCCCATGGAATCGAATATGAGGTATTGGACCAGGATACGGAGTATGAAATATCGGGTTACCGTTTCCGGGCGCCGGAGTGGTATGCTACACCCTATGAAAACCACATGCGTATTCGTGATGTGGAGGTGGAAGAAATCACCGGGCGGAGGGTTTTTCCTGCCGGAAGCCTTTATATTCCTATGTGTCAGCGGGCAGCCAAAGTGGTGGCGTTTTTATTGGAGCCTGAAGCCGATGGTTCACTTTTTTCCTGGGGTTTTTTCAATTCTATCTTTGAGCAAAAAGAGTATTCAGAGACCTATGTAATGGAACCCATGGCGCTGAAGATGCTACGGGAGGATCCTGCGCTACAGGAGGCTTTTGAAGCCCGTAAAAAGAAACAGCCCGACTGGGTGAATAACCAATGGGAAGTGATGAATTGGTTTTATGGGCGTTCGTTGTGGGCTGATCCAAAATTACGGGTTTACCCGGTAGGCCGGCTTTACTAAAATCCGTTGAGTTCCATGGTCACCGTAGGAATCAGAATCAGGAAACCCAAGACGATGAGGATAGCCATAAAAACCGCGATCCATCGTAGCCATTTTTCATAGGGTATTTTTGCAACGCCAAGCACGCCCATCAGTACTCCGGAGGTGGGGGTTATCATGTTGGTAAATCCATCACCCATTTGGAAGGCAACTACTGTAGCCTGTCGGGAGAGTCCGATGAGGTCGCTGAAGGGTGCCATAATGGGCATGGTGATGGCCGCTTTAGCCGAACCGCTGGGAATGGCAATATTTATCACGGTTTGTATTATGTACATTAACCCGACGGCGCCGATTTGACCCACCTCCTGCATCGATCGGGCCATGCCATGAAGGAGTGTATCAATGATGTTTCCGTCTTCCAGAATCACCACAATTCCGCCGGCCAGCCCGACGACCAGCGCGGCCGGGAGAATATCTCCTGCTCCTTCAAGAAATAAACGGGTGATAGCATTGGGGGTTTCTCCTTTTGCTATTCCTGAAAAGATGCCCAGGGCAAAAAATAAGGCTGCAATCTCCATAATATACCATCCATAACCCATCACACCTACAATTAGAAATAAAATGGTGGTAACCAGCAGCGTAAGGATAAAAAAATGGACTGATTTGCGTAAGGACAAAATGCCCAGCAGGGCATAGATTCCGGTACATACCGGAACCATAGGGGTGTGAAATGCGCTGTTCCCGATTTTCATCTCTGTATTCGGATAAAAAGCAGAAAAAACAAGCAGGCCTGCCAGAACGATAAAATAGGCTACCCAGGCCGCCAGCGGCGTATGGTATTGAATTGGAATGGTTTCCGAGGCACTGCGGTTACGCCAATAGGCATCTTCTTCATACATTAATGATTTTTTTGGATTTTTGCGGATTTTTTTTGCATAAACCAGAATCCACACCAGTCCGACCGCAGTAAGCAAAACCCACATGAACAGGCGGTATTCGATGCCGGAAAACAGGGGCAGATCCGCAAGGCCTTGTGCGATCCCAATAGTAAAAGGGTTGAGGATAGCGCCCGCAAAACCTAACCCGGCAGCCACATATACAATATTCACCCCGACAATACTGTCATACCCCATAGAGATCGCTAAAGGTACCAGAATAATAATAAACGCAATGGTTTCTTCACTCATGCCAAAAACCGCTCCAAAGGTGCTGAACATACAATACACCAGTGAGAGAATAATGTTGTCTATTCCCAGAAATCGGATCCACCGAAAACGTTCCAGTTTGCGGGCGAAACGGAGGAAACTCATAATACCTGCATCAATTGCTTTGCTGCTGTTCATGATCCAGAATGCACCACCAATCATAAGAATAAAAACGATAATCCCCGACTGTTTTTCAAATCCTTTAAATAGGGCTCCAAAGATTTGCCATGTCTGTGGTTGTGAATCAACATAATGAAAAACCATTTGCTCCGATATATGCCCGTTGGCATCAGCAACCTGCTCTTTAACATAATTTCCCCCGGGTACAAACCAGGTGAGCACGGCACAAAGTACAATGATGCTGAAAACAACCACGTAGGTATGGGGAATCTGACGTTTTTTCTTATTCATAGGCTGTTGCTGAAGGTGAAGGGACAAAGATAGAAAATCGAGTGAACAAATGGGCGGTTTGCCCAACACTTGAAAATTGGATTTGGGAGCAGTTTGGCGCGTTATGGAAGTTTTCTCCTGTTCCTAAGGGCAAAGACTGCAGGAAGATGAATATTGAGGAAAAAGGGCTCCTTGATTGGCCTTTCCGGAAGCCTGCTGATTTGTCAACACGGCAATGAAGGGGCTGCAGATTTTTATTCCTGCCTGGTCTCGGGTAAACAGCTGTGTATTTTTTTCTGCTTTTTTATTTTCTGATAGTTACAATTTCTGATTTTTCACTTTCTTCTCCACGGGTATTGATTGCTGCTACTGCATAGCCGTAGCGTATGCCGGATTGTGCTGTGGAGTCAAGATAAGAGCTACCGGAACCGGGTGTTGTACCGATGCGTTGCGGTGTTTCATTTTCCGTTTCCCGATAGATGCAATACGATGCAATGCGCGACCCATAGGCTTTGGGCCAGGAAATCAGAATGCCTTCTTCTGTTCTCAGGGCACTAATGCCTTCAGGAGTCATTACTTCGTCCGGAGTA
>RZYD01000139.1 GCA_009930445.1 Bacteroidia bacterium
GGGCCGGTTTTTTCTAACGCTGTCCGTAAGGCTGAATTCTCCTTTTCAAGAAGCATCAGGCGGGTCAGGTAAGTTTGTATCGGGATTTCCTTGTTCATTGTTGTATGCATTAATGTACCGTGGTTTGCGTGTTTTGGCTAAATTACAATTTTTGTCGATTAAAAATTGTATCTTAGCTTCGTTCATATTAAACACCTAAGGTACTATTTATCAGCGAACAAAATATTATGGAACCTGACCCTTCATTTTTTACCGCAACGGATGATCTGGAGATTGCCTACTATAAGTGGCTTCCAAAAACAGAACCCCCACATGCCATCGTACAAATTGCGCATGGTATGGCAGAACATGCTGCCCGTTATGACCATTTTGCAGGCTTTATGGCCGCACAGGGCTTTGCTGTGTATGCCAGTGACCATCGGGGTCATGGGGTAACGGCCGACAGAAATGGTACGCATGGGGATTTCGGTCCGGAACCGGGATGGCAGTCTGTGGTGAATGATATGAAAACCCTTACTGATATTGCCCGGAAAGAGTTTCCGGATATTCCTGTTTTTTTGTTGGGGCATAGTATGGGTTCCTTTTTAACACGTACCTATATTTCTCAGTTCGGCTCTTCGCTTCAAGGCGTAATTCTTAGCGGTACAGCTGGTAATCCGGGTTTTACCGGAAGGTTGGGGCGATGGATGGCGAAAAGGGCAATGCATCGTTATGGCGCTGAATTTGCCAGCCCAACCCTTGATAATATGTCGTTTGGAAGTTATAATAAGCATATTCCTCATCCCAGAACCCGATTTGACTGGCTGACCCGTGATGAAGCGATTGTTGATAAGTATATAACTGACCCGTGGTGTGGGTTTGTGTGTTCAAATCGGTTTTTTTATGAGTTGTTGGGTGGATTATGTGCGATTTTCCGTAAAGCGAATATTCGTTGTATTCCAGCTGATTTGCCGATGTTTTTTATTGCAGGCAGTGAAGATCCGGTTGGCAAGTTTGGAAAAGGAGTCCGCCAATCCGTTGATATTTATAAAAAGAATGGGATTCGTAAACTTACCCTTAAATTTTACCCCGGGGCAAGGCACGAAATTCTCAATGAGCTTAATGCAGCCGAGGTTTACGCCGACATTCATAAGTGGATTCAAACCATTCTATCACCGTTGCCGGCAGCAATGGAAGTTTAAAAAGATGACTCGAACTGTTGCAGGAAACGTATGTCGTTTTCAAAGAATAATCTCAGATCGTTTACCTGATATTTCAGCATAGCAATTCGTTCAATTCCCATTCCGAAGGCAAATCCGGAATATTGAAGCGGATCGATAGCACAATTTTCGAGTACGTTGGGATCGACCATACCACAGCCAAGGATTTCTACCCAGCCGGTATATTTACAAATGTTACAGCCTTTTCCTCCACAGATGTTACAACTGATATCCATTTCTGCCGATGGTTCGGTGAACGGGAAATAGCTGGGCCGGAGGCGGATTTTTGTTTTCTCTCCAAACATTTCCCTGGCAAAATAAAGGAGTGTTTGCTTTAAATCGGCAAAGCTGACTTTTTTATCCACATAAAGTCCTTCTACCTGATGGAAGATACAGTGTGCGCGAGCTGAAATCGCTTCATTGCGGAAAACGCGTCCCGGGAAAATTTTGCGAATGGGAGGCTGTGTGGACTCCATAGTACGTACTTGTACCGAGGAGGTATGTGTTCGTAATGCGAAATCGGGGTTTTTTTCAATAAAAAAAGTATCCTGCATATCGCGGGCCGGATGGTCGGGCGGGAAGTTCAGTGCTGTAAAATTGTGAAAATCGTCCTCGATTTCGGGGCCTTCGGCAACGGTAAAACCAATTCGGCCAAATATTTCAATAATTTCATTTCTTATTATTGAAAGGGGATGGCGCGAACCAGTTTGATTCCAGCCTACCGGTCGTGTAAGGTCGTTAACAGCTATTTCAGGCGGTCGGTCGTTGGTTAATGCATCACGAAAAGCTTCAATTTTCTCTTGGGCATTGTTTTTTAATGTGTTCAATAAAACCCCGACTTCCCGTTTTTCTTCGGCTGAAACAGTTCTGAATTCTTCGAAAAGTTGAGAAATGGCCCCTTTTTTTGAAAGAAACCGGAGCCTGAATTCCTCAAGATGTTTTTCGTTTTCAGCTTGAAAAACTTCTATTTCGTGTAAAAGGTGTATTATTTTTTTTTTCATGAATGGGCCTTATTCTACGATTTTTGCTTTCATCCAGATGGTTTCCAGAGGCCTGTCTCCACGACCTGTTTTTGCGGTGGCAATTTTATCCAGCACATCAAATCCTGAAACCAGTGCACCGAATACAGTGTATTCGTCGTCGAGATGGGGTGCTCCTCCAAGCGTCGTATACGTATTCATCTGTTCTGGTGAAAAAGATTTTCCCATACGCTTTTCGAGCATTTCAAGTTCTCCGGGTGTGAAAATACGACCGTCGACAATATAGAACTGTGACCCGGAAGAGCGCTTTTGTGGGTTGACGGCATCCCCTTGCCGTGCGGCAGCCAGCGCACCCCGTTTATGCATCATTCCGGGAATAATTTCTGCCTCCAGCGTATATCCTGCATCGCCGGACCCCTGCCGGTGGCCTCCACCCTGAATCATGAATCCTTTGATGATGCGGTGGAATTCAGAAGAATCATAAAAATTTTCGGTCACCAATCGAATAAAATTATCACGGTGCAGTGGTGTTTCGTTATAAAGCTCCACAACCATACTGCCATAATTTGTGGTGAGTTCAACTTTTTTTAATGCTGTAGTGTTTTGGGCGAATGCAGTCATTATTATGAAGAATGAAAAGATGGAACAGAAGAATCCCTTATGTAACATATATTTTTATTTTACCCGTTTGATAGTCATTTTTACATCGCTAACAGGGCGATCGACTGCGTTGGTTTGAACGGCAGCAATTTTATCAATTACGTCGAGTCCTTCAATAACTTCCCCGAAAATAGTGTAGGCGCCGTCGAGATGCGGAATTCCACCCACCGTAGTATAGATTTCACGGGCTTCAGGAGAAATTTTCCACATATCGTCGGTAAGTGCTGCATCGAGTTCTGGCTCCAGCGCGATAAGTTTTTCGTTCAGCTCGGCGGTTTTTCCGGCCTCCTGTAGAGCTTCAAGCTCATTGCGGAAAGCAACATTTTCAGGGTTTTGGATATATTCACCAAAAAGGGTACGACGAGCCTGCGTCTTTCTGTTCATCTCATAGTTATCCAACTCGTCATTGGTATAAACTTTTCCCTGTGCAATATAAAACTGTGAGCCTGAACTTTTGCGCTCCGGGTTCATGTTGTCACCGGTACGAGCCGCTGCAAGAACTCCTTTTTTATGGAATTTTCCAGGAAGAATTTCTGCTGGAATATCATATCCAGGGCCTCCGTTACCTAAATTTACATCCGGTGTGGCATTTTTTGATTCCGGATCTCCACCCTGAATCATGAATTCGTTGATCACACGATGAAAAAGTAAGTCATTGTAAAATCCTTCGTCCGTCAGCTTCAGGAAGTTTTCTTTGTGGAGCGGGGTTTCATCATACAATTTTACTTTCATGTCACCATATTCCGTAGAGATAAGTACCATGTTTCCGGAATTTTTTTGCGTGCAGGCCGTGAAAGCGATCACTACACTGAAGAGAATCATTAATTTTTTCAAAGCAAGATGAGTTTAAAATTTCTACTTTATTTTGTCTGCAAATGTAAGCATTGTTTCTGAAACCGTATATGCATATGCTGGGTATGCGTAATACAGCGTGTTGTTATTTTTTCATTTGTTCGTTAAAGCAGCTGCGGCATAGAGGTTCATAGCTGTCGGTCTCACCCAGCACCACCAGCTTGTCGTTAATTACTGTTCTATGGGAGTATTGCGCCAGGTTCCCGCATTTAACACAAATGGCATGGACTTTATCCACAAATTCTGCTTCTGCCATTAGTGCGGGCATGGGCCCAAAGGGCTTTCCGGTATAATCCATATCAAGACCTGCGACAATTACTCTTATTCCATTGTCAGCCAGTGTATTACAGACATTAATCAGTTCCATATCAAAGAATTGTGCTTCATCAATTCCTACTACTTCTACTTCATTGGCATAGAGTAATATTTGGGCTGATGATTCCACTGGGGTTGATTTAATGGTTTTTTCGTCGTGCGAAACCACCATTTCTTCGTCATAACGGGTATCAATCAATGGTTTAAAGATTTCAACCTTCTGTTTTGCGATTCGGGCTCTGTTTAGCCTGCGAATCAACTCTTCGGTTTTTCCCGAAAACATTGAACCGCAAACTACTTCTATCCAACCGGTTCGGCGGGATGGTTTATTTATACGTTCATAAAACATCGGCGTGTTGTGATCTTTTATACCTTTAAGGCACAATTTCTCACAAAAATATAAAATCCTTCGATGCCATTAAAAAAGAATGTTATGGATAAAAAAATTGTTCAGCAAGTTATATGCGAAACCCTTGAGGCTGTGAATGATCAGATAGCCAGAATTACAAAGGTTGAAGGAAAAATTCCCTGGATAGAGGTGGATATTGCCAAGGACTATTTGCGCACGTTGTACGAAAACATTCTTGTACTGGAACGATATAATGGTGTTGGGGAGGATGTTGCCGGGGAGGAGGCTGTCGATTCTGCTCCGCCCGAAAATCAGCCGGAAATGGAGGCTAAGCCATCGGATCTCACGGAGCCGTTGGCCTTCGGTTTTGAACCGGTTAACAAGGAATCCGACAAGATTCCGGCCGAGGAGCAGATTGACTTCTCCGGGAGTGATGCTGAGATTGAGCCCGATCCGGAACCGGAAAAGACGGAATCTGCTGAACCTGTCCTGCCGGAATCAAAAATAATTACACACGAAGTGCCAACTCAACCTTCGGCTGACAAGGAAGAAGTCGTTGAAAAATCCACGCTCGCTGATCGTCTAAAAATAAACCAAAAATCGCTCGGTGAAACTATTCAAAAACAGGAAAAAACACTGGCAGAAAATTTTGGTAGAAACACCCTGAGAAGCCTGAAAGCTGCCATTGGAATTAATGATAAGTTTTATTTTGTGAATGATTTGTTTCATGGCGTGTTAAAAGATTATAATGAATGTATTGGGGCATTGGATGCCGCTGCATCCGTTTCGGAGGCCGAAGGCGTTTTGAATAAAATTCAGGATAAATTTCAATGGCATCAGGAAGATGAAGCCTATATTAAATTAAAAGATTTTGTTTATCGGAAGTATCCTTCATAAATTATTGCCATGCCTCAATTATTTGTTGTACCTACACCTGTCGGGAATCTGGAGGATATTACGCTTCGGGCCATCCGTATTTTGAAAGAGGTGGATATTATTTTGGCGGAAGATACGCGGGTTACCGCTAAGTTATTAAAGCATTTCGAAATTGCTACTCCTATGCTGGCGCATCATCAGTTTAATGAGCATAAAAGTGTTTCGCATCTGGTATGTCGAATGGAACTTGGGGAAACGATGGCTTTGGTGACTGATGCTGGTACACCGGGTATTTCAGACCCTGGATTTTTGCTTATCCGGGCTTGTGTTGCCAGCGGGGTGGAGGTAAGCTGTCTTCCTGGTGCTACCGCTTTTGTGCCCGCACTCGTATCTTCTGCATTGCCCTGTGACCGTTTTCATTTTGAGGGATTTTTGCCCCATAAGAAAGGACGACAATCGAGGATAGAAAAATTGGCGCAGTTGGATCATACAATCGTTTTTTATGAAAGTCCTTTTCGATTGGTAAAAACGCTGGCTCAACTTGCCGAAGTATTTGGAAATGCGCATAGGGCTTGTGTGTGTCGTGAGATCAGCAAGATATATGAAGAGAGCCGGAGAGGCACGTTGGAGGAACTGGTGGTATGGTATACAGAAAATCCACCGAAAGGTGAAATTGTTCTTGTGGTGGAAGGCATGGGTTCGGCGGGAAAAGAAAAAAATTAATTCGTATCTGATTATTAATGATGCACTATACATACAAATATCCACGACCCTGTGTGGCTGCCGATGCCGCTATTGTTTGTTTAACATCGCAAGGCGCTGATGTTTTGCTAATTCAACGTAAAAACGAACCCTATAAAGGGAAGTGGGCATTGCCCGGAGGTTTTGTTGAAATGGATGAGACCTGCGACCGGGCAGCAGAACGGGAACTGGAAGAAGAAACCGGAATTAAGGGTATTGCATTAAAACAATTTCATACTTACAGTGCGGTGCATCGCGACCCCCGGCATCGTACCATTTCTGTGATATATTATGCAGTAGTGGAGGCCACACATCGTCCGGAGCATAAACCGGGTGACGACGCTGCTGAAAGTCGTTGGTTTCATTTTGATGCCTTGCCTCAACTGGCTTTTGATCACAATTTGATTTTGACCGAACTCAAGCAATACCTGGCCTTGTAATTATAACACGACGGATAATAAAATTCGGTAAAAT
>RZYD01000706.1 GCA_009930445.1 Bacteroidia bacterium
AACCTCTTCGTTGAAGTCATCTCCAACAACGAACTTAATCTCATCCCAACAATTAGCATGGATGTTCTCCATATCCTTTGGAGAATATGTGATCCAATCAGCCTCTTCAATGTTGGAAAACTTATAACCATTTGTTTCAACGGCCACATATTTTCCAAGCTCTTTCAGTTCTACAATTAATTTATTTAGATCGTTAATGCTCGGCTCACCGCCAGTAATAACAACAAAATCGCATTTGTGTTTATTTACGGTAGCCAGCAGCTTCTTTGTATCAAATCCCTGGTAACGAGTTTTGTGCAAAGGTTCATCACAAAAAGAACAATTCAAATTACATCCGAACATGCGAATAAACACCGCAGGGCGACCAGTAAAATACCCTTCGCCCTGCACCGAATAAAATATATCACAAACCTTATAGCTCATTATATTGACCCAAAATATCCCCTATAGTCTGCTCTCTTGTCTTTTCTATGAACAGTCTATCGTTAATTTTATCGAAATTATAATCGTAATCACAATATTTTGCATAAGCTGTAACTGTCTCATGCACAGTGATCGATTTCAACACAAAGTTTCCAAACATCGGCGCAATCGTTTCATAAATCCATTTTGCCATATTTTCAGCAGTAGGATTAAATGGCACAACTACAATCTTATCGTTAAGAGTATGTGCAATCTTAACAAGAAATTCATCCTTGTCCCAAACCATAATTGCATGATCCATACTATCAATTACAGGATGCACAATGTCTTTCAATAGCTTGAAATCAATTACCATATCTCCGTGCATCCCATTCTTATCGCCAATGGCAATCTCAACCATGTAGCTGTGCCCGTGCAATCCACGACACTCTTTTGTATAAGCGTCGGCCACACGATGCGCCATCTCAAACCTAAACTGTTTATTTACAATCATTATATGTCACCTTTTTGGTGTCCAGAGCGGGAATCGAACCCGCACACCCGAAGGGTAAGGGATTTTAAATCCCTGGCGTCTACCAATTCCGCCACCCGGACGTATTTTTATTTTCCCCAATACATATATATACGACTAATTTAAAAAACCGTGGCAAAGAATTTTAAAATTTTATATGCAAACCATTATAATATATGATAAATATTTTTTTTTACGGCGCAAAAAAACATACTAAAAGTTGATTTTCTACATCAAAAAATCGACTAAAAACAATTTAAAATACGAAACTCGTATTAATTCAAATTTCGTATTAATTCAAATTTCGTATTAATTCAAATTTCGTATTAATTCAAATTTCGTATTAATTCAAATTTCGTATTAATTCAA
>RZYD01000707.1 GCA_009930445.1 Bacteroidia bacterium
AAGGTCTCCTTTGGGAAAGAGAACCTGGAGAAAAACCTGGCCTTTGTGAAAGAGTGTATCGGAATGGATATCCGTAAGTATTTCATCAAAGAGTTCTACAAGGATCATATTAAGCGCTACAAAAAGCGCCCCATATACTGGATGTTCTCCTCTCCAAAGGGTTCTTTCAACGTACTCATATACATGCACCGTTACACACCGGATACGCTCAGCCGTGTACTCAACGGATACCTCAACGCTTACCGTGAAAAACTCAACACACACATCGAGCAACTCGACAGGCTCATTGAAACCGGCACATCCGCAGAACAGACCCGCGCATCGAAGGAGAAAGATAAGATGAAGCTGGTATTGCTGGAGCTACAGGAGTACGAACGCGATATCTTATACCCCATCGCATCAGAACGCATCGCCATCGATCTGGATGACGGCGTACTGGTGAACTACAACAAGTTCGGCAAAGCCATCAAACCCGTCCCCGGCCTCAACGACAAAAAAACCAAGGACAAGGTTAGGGGGTTTGATTGGATTGACACGGAGGAGATTAGGAGTTAGGAGTTAGGGATTAGGAATTAGGATTTAGGGGTTAGGGATTAGGAGTTAGAAAATATAAAATAGATATAATATGAGAAATTTTAGGGAACTTGAAATATGGAAGCGGAGTTTTGATCTGGTGATACGGATTTACAAAATAACACGATTGCTTCCTTCGGATGAGAAGTTTTGTTTGGTGAGCCAAATAAACAGATCAGCAATCTCGATCCCATCAAATATTGCTGAAGGATGTGGTAGAAATACAAATTCTGATTTGTGTAGATTTGTTGATATTGCACTGGGATCATCATTTGAATTAGAAACTCAGCTTCTTCTTACAAAGGAGCTATATGCTATTGAAGAAATTTCTGGTGTTGTTTCTGAACTACATGAAATCCAAAAAATGATGAACAGCTTCAAAAAATACCTAAAACCTAAAGCCTAAAGCCTAAAGCCTAAAAAACTAACACCTGAAAAAAACATGAATAAGATACAAGAAGTCCTGATAAAACGTTTTCAATCGCATCGCGTGATCTTCTGGTACGACGAGAAGAGCGAAATGTCTGAACAGTTTGAAGCGCTTAACATTGATGGTGTAGAAAAGATCCATGTTCAGAATAATCAGTTTGAGGTGAAGTACATTATCAACAAGCAAAATCCGGATTCAAAGTTTCTTCTGTACTTTACCGAACCCAAACCTGCAAACGAAGAGAACTGGTTGTTGGATACAGAGCTTGCCCACCATGTGTTTGAAAC
>RZYD01000708.1 GCA_009930445.1 Bacteroidia bacterium
GAGCGTTAAACCCGCAAATGAATACCAGTCGTGGGTTGTTTTATTACTGAACTGGCTGTCATTTGGCCAGGTAGCCGGAAGATTATCTATCGCGTCGGTAAGGGTTTTTCTGTATCCCCATTCACCGGCCAGACAGAAGTGTTTATTGAGGCTTAATTTAAAGCCTATTCCAAATGGCATGGCAGGGTTCAACAGGGTATACGCCCCATAATTGCTTGTGCCGTTACCCAATAAAACGGCCAGGCCTCCAAACAGATAGGGTGAAAAAATATTGTTGAGTGCTCCGGTAATATAAGGTAAAAAATTTACTTCAGCCAGTACTGAAAACTCGTAAACGGTCGCATCAAATACCCATGCCCTTTCGGGTGAATTACCGGCAGTTAAATCGCTGCTATGCAGATCTCCCTTCCATAAGTTGGTACGTGCCGCCCACCGTTGTGAAAAATTGTAACGGTAGAGTAATCCATAGGCAGGTGAAGAATTGGAAAATGGCATACCAGGATTAACATCTCCTACGTAATAACTTGCTCCACCAAGTACCCCAAATTCACCACGCTGCGCAAGTACCGGAATTCCTGCCAGAAAAATAAATGCAACCATTAAAATTCTTTTCATATTTCAGTGCGTAAAAGTACGCTAATTTTTGTTAACACCAGCAATGCCTAGTTCCTGATGTCTAATCCCCACATTAGTTTTTCCCGTATGGTTTTGAAAAATTCCTCACTGTCAGGTTTAACCATATTAAACGTAAAGGACGCTTTCTTTAGTTGGAAATCAACCGAAGAATTGAACTCCGCTTTTCTGCTGTCAATCCCGACAATGTAGCTTTTTTCCCTTCCGGAAACCCGGACACGGATTGTGCTGTCGTCAGGAATAACGATAGGACGAACCGGTAAATTGTGTGAAGCAATGGGTGTAATTACGAAACAATTACTATCGGGCGTTATTATGGGGCCGCCACAACTTAATGAATAGGCTGTCGAACCTGTAGCGGTAGCCACTAATAAACCGTCGGCCCAGTAGGTATTCAGGTATTTTTCATTTACAAATACTTCAATGTTTAGCATCGACAGGGGCTCGTTTTTGTTTAAGCTTACTTCATTTAGTCCGTAATTGAATGTTCCAAATGGGTTATTTTCACTTTCCAACCGGATGAGCGTTCGTTTATCCAGTGTAAAACCTTGGTTTAGTATCTCATTGAGTGTCGATGTAATTGCTTTTTTTTGCACGGAGGATAAAAAACCCAGGCGCCCCAGGTTAATGCCCAATACAGGGATACCCGTATCCTGA
>RZYD01000709.1 GCA_009930445.1 Bacteroidia bacterium
GTGCCTGGCCGGTGGAATGATGAATATTCTGCAGGATGCAACGCGCTTATTAAAACCAATAAAGCGGCCTTAATCCAGTCGGCCGAAGACATTCTTTATCTTATGGGATGGGATACAAAATCATCAGGCTTTCACCTACAGGCCCGTTTATTTGGCGAAATGCCTGAAAAGGAACAAAAAATTTATTCCATTCTGCTCAAGGAAGGGGTAGCCGGTATTGACTGGCTGTGTCATATTACGGGATTCAAAGGTAGTGAAATGGCTGCTTTGCTTCTGAAAATGGAATTTGATGGGGTAGTCAGGGTTTTACCCGGAAAACTCTTTGCCTTGTCATAATTAGGGTTTTATGTGTATTTTTGCCCATGACTATGACAGGGAAAACATACACGGGTGTAGTGTTGCGATCGACGGGCAGCTGGTATTCGGTATTGCTTGATCAGGGCGATGTGGTCGACTGCCGGATCAAGGGAAAATTCCGTATGCAGGGAATTAAATCTACGAATCCGGTTGCTGTCGGCGACAGGGTTGTCGTTAATTTGCACGCCAGCGCTGATGTTCCTGCGATTATCCGCATCGAACCGCGGGAGAATTACATCATTCGTAAAGCGACCCGTCTTTCTAAACAAACCCAGATTATTGCCGCCAATATTGATCAGGCCGTGTTGGTCGCTACTTTAGCCTATCCCCGGACAAGCACTGGTTTTATCGATAGGTTTCTGGTGACCACAGAGGCCTATCACATCCCAACCCTTATTATTTTTAATAAAATGGATTTATATACTGAGGCTGTTTACCAGCAACATCGCGGGCTGGTGGCGTTGTATGAATCTGTGGGCTACCCCTGTGTGGGAATATCTGTAACAACTGGTGAAAATATTTCGCTTCTTGCGCCGCTTTTAAAGAATAAGGTAACTCTGTTTGCCGGCCATTCGGGCGTTGGAAAATCGGCCCTCGCCAATGCCATGGATGCAGGATTACAGTTGAAAACCGGGTTGATTTCTAATGCCCATAATAAAGGAAAGCATACCACCACTTTTGCTCAAATGTACCCGATCGCTTCGGGGGGCTATCTGATCGATACCCCGGGCATCAAAGAATTTGGGCTCGTGGATTTGGAAAAAAATGAGATTTCCCAGCGCTTTCCGGAAATGCGGGCTCTTATGCACCAATGTAAATTTCATAATTGCACCCATGTCAATGAACCTGGATGTGCAGTTAAAATGGCCGTTGCAAAAAATCAAATCGCCCGCTCAAGGTATTCGAATTACCTGAGTATTTTGGAGGATGAT
>RZYD01000140.1 GCA_009930445.1 Bacteroidia bacterium
TCTCTATCTGCCTGCATTAAAAAATGGGTTTACCAATTGGGATGATACGTGGTATATTACTGAAAATGATCGTATTGATGATTTTTCACCCGGTGGAATAGCTTTTTGGTTTACCCATTATTTTCACGGACAGTACAGTCCGATCGGGAACCTGATTACGATGTTGGTCTATGCTGTTCAGGGTATGAATCCTTTTGGATTCCACCTCGTTTCTGTAGTGTTGCATTTACTGAATGTTGTATTGGTATATGTTTTTATGCAACGCCTTACTGCCTTGCGCACAGTGGCTATGATGGTTGCATTGCTTTTTGCTGTTCATCCCATGCAGACAGAGTCGATTGCATGGGCCGCCGCAGTAAAAATTCCTTTGTATGTTTGTTTTACGTTAATTGCGTTAGTATGGTACCTGCGTTATATCGACAGCGGGAAATGGAAATGGTACGGGCTGGCTTTTATTTCTTTTATCCTGGCTTTTGGAAGTAAGGAACAATCGGTTGCGATTGTCGGTTCTCTGGTATTTATCGATTATTACCGGGGGCGTAAATTATTTTCTAAGCGTGTGTTGCTTGAAAAGATTCCCTGGGTGGCTCTGGCTGTTTTGATGGGATTAAGTTCGGTCGCCGCAACGGCCAGCTATGGCCTTGTTACGCCCGCCAAAACTTTTGGGGTGAACGAGCAGATCATACTTCCTTCCTTTGCCTTTATCACTTACCTTTGGAAGTTGATAATTCCGGCCGGTCTGACAGCGATTTATCCCTATCCCGCTGATACCGCGGGTGCATTGCCGTGGTTTTGGTATTTATGTACATTTCTGGTACTGGCAATTATTGTTCTTTTTGTGGGTTTCTGGAAAAAAAACCGGACTTTGGTTTTCAGTATTGGATTTTTTGTGGTGAACATCCTTCTGGTGCTTCAAATTATCCCAACCCGGAATATACTTCTGGCCGACCGCTACGTTTATCTATCCGCTGTGGGTTTCTTCTTTTTGGTTTCGTGTTATTTACAGCGGGCGATGCAACAGGGTGTTGTGTTGCGCAGGCTTCTGATTTTCCTGTTTTTTATCTGGATCGTGATGCTCTCTTTTCAAACCGTAGTCCGAAACCGGGTATGGAATAACCCGGAGACTTTGTGGCAGGATGTGATAGCAAAGCAGCCGGATGCATTGATTGCCTGGTACGACCTTGGTGGGTATTATTCGGATCAGAAAGCGTATGAAAAGGCACTGAATGCCTATGAACAAGTGTTACGCATCAATCCGGCGTACCTTAACGGATTGTACAACGCAGGGAATACTGCCTATCATCTCAGCGATTTTGTGCAGGCAGAAGCGTACTATAAAAAGGCCCTTTTAGTGGATCCGGAGATGAAGTCAGCTGCCCTGAATTTGTATATGACACTGTTACATCTTAAAAAATATACAGATGCAGCGGTTTTAATTGAAAAATTGAAACGAAAATACCCTGGCGATTTTACTGTGCAAAGCAAAGGGGCGCTTATACCGAAAACTTTTTCTTCTGACCGGGAAGTGTTTTTTTCTGACCTCTTATATTCGGCGGAGAAAGCCTTTCAGGAGAAGCGGTATATCGATGCTATTGCAACTTATACCGAAGCCCTTGCCTTGGATTCAACCCTTGCTGCCCTCTGGTTTAATCGTGGTAATGCCTATTTTGTTCTTTCACGGTGGGAAAATGCGCTTTTTGATTATAATCAGGCTATCCGGCAGGATGTAACTCATTCGGATTTTTATTATAACCGGGGAATGGCGTTGATAATGCTTGACAGGCGTGAGGAGGGATGCCGGGACTTACAATCGGCCCTGGAGATGGGAAATCAACGGGCTCAGAAAGCATTGGCAACAAATTGTAAGTGAAGGGTTTTTCCAACTTCCGTTATTTCTGTTATATTTCCTGCACTTCCAGCAGCACAATCAGCCGCTGTTTCAGTTGGGCTGCATCCAGGTTATAATCGATAACTCCGTTTTCGCAAAGTGAGAGGGTGCCTTTCTCTTCGGAGACTATAATCGCGAGGGCATCAGATACTTCTGTGACCCCGGCGGCTGCCCGGTGCCGCAATCCAAGGCCGGATGGGATACTGTTATTTTCTGAAACAGGAAGAATACATCGTGCGCCCTGAATTTTATTTCCTGAAATAATCACAGCGCCATCGTGCAGCGGGCTGTTTTTAAAAAAGATGGAATGTATCAGCGGTGTTGTCAGGTCGGCATTGATTGTTTCTCCGGTAATCAGATACTGCCGGAGCCCGTTTTTTCTCGTTATGATCATCAGTGCGCCAATTTTTTCCTGTGACAATAACCGGCAGGATTCTACAAGGGTATCAATAGTCGACATTTCCGTAGTAGAAAAATTCATTCTCCAAAAAAGAAATTTTCCGTTTTTTTTATTATGAATAAAACTGGGTGTGCCGAGCATTAAAAGGAATTTTCGTATTTCCGGCTGAAAAACCACGAGCAGGGCAATAAAACCAACACTTACAAACGCTCCGAGTATTTCGCGCAGGAGTTTCATATTTAAGGCATCTACGACTTTCCAGAGCAAAAAAATGGCGACAATACCAAAAAAGATATTGATGGCTGCCGTGCCTCTAAGAAAATTATATAAGGCATAGAGCATAACGGCCACCAGGAGGATATCAATTACATCCAGAAATCTGAGCCCAAGTATCGCTAAAGTTATTACGTTCATCAGGGAATATTTTTGCAAAGATACATAACGATTTAAATTTTCCGGAACGGCATTTCAGGGAGCATTTTGATTATTTTAATCGATTCCGCTGCTTCTCTGACATCGTGAACGCGCAGGATATCTGCACCCAGCAGTAGCGCAATCGTATTCAGTACGATGGTTCCTGTAAGAGCCTCTTCCGGAGTGGATTTCAACACTTTGTGAATCATTGATTTGCGCGATATCCCCACTAAAACGGGGTACCCTGTTTTTTTTATGCGATGCAGATCCTGTAACAGTTGATAGTTGTGTTCTGTGGTTTTTCCAAATCCGAATCCCGGGTCGAGGATGATCTGGGTGAAGCCTGATTCCGATAACCGGGTGGCTTGTTGTTGCAGAAAATCACTCACTTCGCGGGTAACGTCATCGTAGTAAATTTTGTTTTGCATGGTTGCCGGGGTTCCTTTCATGTGCATCAAAACATAGGCTGCATGGGTAGTGGCAATGAAAGGGATCATTTCCGGGTCCAGCATCCCTCCGGAGATGTCATTGATGATATCCGCACCGTTGTCCAAAGCTTTCTTTGCAATGGACGCCCGCCAGGTGTCAACCGATAAGAGGACAGCAGGAAAATTTCTGCGTATTTGCTGTAAAGGTTCTGCAATCCGGTGCCATTCTGTGGCCTCATCCACTTCTTTAGCGCCCGGACGTGTAGAAACTGCACCCAGGTCAATGATCGTACCGCCTGCTTCCAGAATTGCTTCTGCCCGCTTCATTGGGGCGCCTTGCGTCAGGTAGTGTCCTCCGTCGTAAAAAGAGTCGGGTGTCAGGTTTAAAATGCCCATGATCAGCGGGTTGTATTTTTCTGTTGCATTACCAGCCGCTGAATGCCCGAAAATCGTGGAAATTTCCATACCTTTAGCCCTTCTTTTTTTAAGACATAATAATTGCTTCCTATGAGTGCTGAAACCTCACAACAATTCGATCAGGTAATCGATCGCTGCCGGTTGGTTTTTATGGCTAAAGCAGAAGATTACAGCAGCGCCTGGCGCATTCTGAGAGCCTCTTCGCTTACCGACCAGATTTATATTAAAGCCAACCGTATCCGAAGTATCGAACGCAAAGGTACACATAAAATCAATGAAGGTATTCTGCCTGAGTTTATCGGTATTGTGAACTATTCGATTATGGCGTTGGTGCAACTGAATAAGGGGGTGGCTGAAACCGATGATTTAAGTGCTGAAGAGGCACTGCTGCTTTATGACCATTTTTTTTATGAGGCGAAAAAGCTGATGATGGATAAAAATTACGATTATGGCGGCGCATGGAAAAATATGCGGATCAGCTCACTGATCGATATCATCCTGATGAAATTGCTTCGGATCAAGCAAATTGAAAATAATGCCGGCCACACTTTGGTTTCTGAAGGCGTGGATGCCGGTTATTATGATATTATTAATTACGCCGTTTTCGCATTGATAAAATTAATGGATGCTGAAACCAATAATGAATAAATATAATTTTTATGATGCGTGAAAAATCAATGCCCGGTTTGTTGGCATTTTTTCTGACTTTATTATTGACAGGATCTGCTGTTTTAATCTATTTTATTCCACAACAGCGCATTGGATTGCTGCTTTTTTATGGATTGCTGTTTTTACTGCTGTTTGTTTTCAGAAAACGTTTCCCACCGGCCATGATTGGTTGGTGCAGAACGCTTCTTGGGCTCCTCTTTATCTTCTCCGGGCTCACGAAAGGGGTCGATCCGCTGGGAACCATGTATAAGGTTGAGGATTATTATGTCGCTTATGGAATGGACTGGGCGATGCCATTGGCCATCTATCAATCGTTTTTGATGAATGCTTTTGAATTCCTTCTCGGTGTGGGATTGCTTTTTAAAATTATGCCGAAAACCATATCCATACTTACTGCCCTGATGATGGGTTTTTTTACTTATACAACCTATATGGATGCCATGTATAACCTGGTACCTGACTGCGGATGTTTCGGAGAGGCATTAATTCTTTCCAACTGGCAGACTTTTTATAAAAATCTGACGATCCTTGGCTTTGTACTGGTGCTTTTATTTTCGTTACGAAAATCAAAATCATTTTTTTTCCGGAATGTGGAATGGAATATCCTTCTGGTTGCCGGGGTACTGTTCTTTGGCTTTCAGTTGTATAATTACCGTCATCTTCCGGTGGTCGATTTCAGAACATGGAAAACCGGTAATTTGATGGTGCCTGAACAACTCGAACCAATTACCTATTACCTTACGTACGAAAACGTTGAAACGGGCGCTATTACCGAGTTGAAATCTGACGATTTGCCCTGGCAGGATAGTGTATGGATGAATACCTGGCAATTCGTCAGCCAGCGAATTGTGGATCCTAATCTGGGACTCGTTCATGATCTTGCTTTTGAAGATAGTGAGGGCAATAATATTACTTCTGAGTACATTGAAAGCCCTGATCCTCAGTTTATTCTTGTTTCCTGGACTTTAAGTGAGTTTAATCGAAACAAAATCGATCGTATCCTTCAGTTTGTAGCTCAATGTTATGCAGATGGCCATGGTTTTATCCTGCTTACTTCGAGCGATGAACATGAAATAGAAAAATTCCTGCTTGAAACAGGATTAACGATTGAGGTCTATCGCGCCGACGATATCGCATTAAAAACAATGATTCGTGCCAACCCCGGCCTGCTGTTGCTGCAAAATGGCTATGTACTTGGAAAGTGGCACTGGCGTGATTTCCCAACGTATCAAAAAGCAGAAAAGTTATTTCAATCAAATTAAATCTATCCTGATTTTCGTGTTATGATAGTTCGGGTAGAAGAAAAATGAATACCTTTATCGTTTTGTAAATCAACTGTTTTAAGAAGAGAATTATGAGAAAGAATATTGTCGCAGGAAACTGGAAAATGAACCTCGATTTTGAACAAGCAGAGGAATTAATGGATGAACTGGCAGCACTGCTCGACGACAATCCCCAGGAGAAATGCGAGGTGGTGATTTGTCCGCCCGCCTTATACCTTGAACTGGCTGTGGATTATACCATGGAAAGTGAATTTGATTGCGGAGCACAAAATGTCAGCAGCTTTGATAATGGAGCCTACACTGGCGAAATATCGGCCGCCATGCTCGAAAAGCTGGAGGTATCGTATGTCATCATTGGGCACTCAGAACGTCGTAAGTATTTTCATGAAGACGATGGAATTCTTGACGCAAAGGTGAAACAATCGCTGAAACATCATCTGATTCCGATTTTTTGTTGTGGAGAATTACTTGCAGAACGAGAGAGCAATACACACTTTCAGGTGGTGGAAGCGCAGTTAAAAAATACTGTGCTGGGGCTGGATAAGGAGAACTTTAAAAAGATTGTTATCGCTTATGAACCTGTATGGGCCATAGGAACCGGGAAAACTGCCACCCCCGAACAGGCGCAGGAAATGCATGCTTTTATCCGGAAACTCATTGCCCAAACTTACGATCCTGCTGTCGCAGAAAATACTTCCATCCTTTATGGTGGAAGCTGTAATCCGGGGAATGCCGCAGCGTTGTTTTCCAATCCTGATGTGGATGGCGGCCTTATTGGCGGTGCTTCGCTGAATGCAAATGATTTTCTTCAAATTATCCAAAGTTTTTAATCCTGCTGATGGAGTATCTGGAATGCAAGGTGGTTGTCACTCCGT
>RZYD01000710.1 GCA_009930445.1 Bacteroidia bacterium
AAAAATTCTTATCTTTGTGGCAACATATTTATTGTTATACCCATAAAATCGAAAGTATCATGTTAGAGAAGTATTCTTCTAAGGAATTAATGGCATTGGAAGACAAGTACGGTGCCCACAACTATCATCCGTTGCCTGTTGTATTGGCAAAAGGGGTAGGTGCCAAAGTGTGGGATGCGGAAGGAAAAGAATATTTTGATTTTCTGTCCGCCTACTCAGCAATTAACCAGGGTCATTGTCACCCCAAAATTGTCGGGGCCTTAAAAGATCAGGCTGAAACACTTACACTTACTTCAAGGGCCTTTTTTAATAATGCGCTTGGAGTGTATGAAAAGTATATAACTGAATATTTTGGCTATGATAAAGTTTTGCCAATGAATTCAGGTGCCGAAGGAGATGAAACCGCACTCAAACTCGCACGAAAATGGGGCTACATGAAAAAAGGTATTCCTGAAAATCAGGCGAAAATTATTGTATGCGAAAATAATTTCCATGGACGAACAATTACGATTATTTCTATGTCGACCGACCCGGATGCCAGAAAGGATTACGGCCCATACACCCCTGGTTTTATTACTATACCCTATAATGATATTCCTGCACTTGAAAATGAATTGCAGGATCCGAATGTGGCCGCTTTTCTGGTGGAACCCATTCAGGGTGAAGCCGGTGTGTATGTTCCTGAAGATGGCTACCTGAAGAAATCATACGAATTGTGCAAAAAGAACAATGTACTCTTTATTGCCGATGAAGTGCAGACAGGTATTGCCCGAACCGGTCGTTTGCTTGCCTGTGATCACGAAGAGGTCCGCCCCGATATTCTGATCCTGGGGAAGGCCCTCTCCGGTGGCGTATATCCGATATCTGCCGTACTGGCCGATGACGAGATAATGCTTTGTATCAAACCAGGTGAACATGGCTCCACTTTTGGGGGTAATCCTATCGCTGCCCGTGTTGCAATGGCTGCACTGGAAGTGGTGAAAGAAGAAAAACTTGCTGAAAGAGCCGAGCGCCTTGGTGAAATTTTTCGCCGGGAGATGCGTAATATCCCCTCCAACCGCATTGAACTCGTGCGCGGAAAAGGACTACTCAATGCGGTAGTCATTCGCCCAAAAGACGGAACAGAAGCATGGGACGTCTGTGTGAAAATGGCTGAAAATGGCCTGCTCGCTAAACCTACTCACCAACATATTATCCGTTTCGCTCCTCCTTTGGTGATTAGTGAAGAGGATCTTATGAAAGCAGTAGATATTATTCGGAAATCTATTCTGAGTTTTAGCTGATTCTAA
>RZYD01000141.1 GCA_009930445.1 Bacteroidia bacterium
ATGAAAATCAACGATCATATCATCCATATTTAGTTCCGTCTTTGTTTGGGACGAACGAGCCGGTCGAAAATACTCCACACGCCCTCCATCATTTTCATACACAATCTTCGTATTATGTCCACACAACGAATACTCCGGATGCGCCTCCAGAAAATCCACCTGCTTCTGCAATTTCAACGGATCCGTCCAGTAGTCGTCGCCTTCACAGAGCGCTATGTATTTGCCGTGGCAAGCGGGCAAGACGAACTCAACTGTAATACTATGTCCTTTTGACATTTGGTTTACTTCCTGGAATATCGGACATAATATATCAGGATACTTCTGCTTATACTCACGAATAACATCAGGTGTTTTATCAGTTGAACAATCGTCATGTATGACAATTTTGAATGGAAAATCTGTTTTCTGCATTAAAAAACCATCGAGGCATTGCCGAATGAATGGTTCATGGTTATATGTGATGCAACATATACTGACCATCGGTAACGACGCAGTCTTGAGCGGGCACAATTTACTTTCAACTGTCACTACTGTCCCTTGGTGTTGAGGTGTTCGTTTGCGATATCATATTCTTTAATAAATCGAAGTTTTTCCGAGCCAGCGCCTGAACCTGAGGTATCTTTTTTTGAAGAAATTCACGATAGGCAACACGATTGTTCCAACATTTTTCTTTTTTTTGTTTTAGATCATCACCTTCGGCAGGATCCGCAACGTATTCAGAAACACCAGTAACCTCGGCGAAACCACGCAACTTATGCGCCTTGGGTTCATGCCCATAATCAATAATCACCGTCGGAATAAACTGGGACAATCCCGCCACAGACGCATGCACGCGTCCCGTTACTAGCATATCCATTTGCCCAATCATCGCCTTTAGATCTGCTGGCAAATATATGCCCTGTTGTAAGGTCACATGGTCCATACACAGACCCTGATGACAAACATCATAAAGGCGCTTCGCATCCTGGTAGTCCCTTCCATGTATGAGTTTAAACTGCGGATCCTTCTCGAAACCATTGCTGTGAGAGATGAGAAACACATGTAAGCCAAGCGTTTCAACCATGAATGAAATCGCATCTGCAAAGATCTGATACTCTGAATCCGCTCGCGGCCAACGCCCGTAAGGGCCTTTCAACATATTCCATCCGCAAACCACAACACCAACCACGGGACGTTCTAGTACATCTAATCGCTCCTTTCTAAATATTTCTCTACCACGACTCACTGAAGACCCTTCAAAAAGAAATGCCGGACATGCACAATCGCGCACGCGACTAACATCAAAGTTATCCTCTCTTAAAAGTTTCGTGCTTATTGGATCGCGATTCGTAACAAGTCTAAATTTTGAGAATACTTTTCGAGCCAATCCCTTCAACAGCCCCTTCTTAAATGGTCCAGGCGATCCGGCTAACATCACGGCAGGTGTTCCAAGAAACGTCGGCAAGATATCTTTGCACAGTCCAATAATGAAACGATGCTTTCCAACTAGATCGGCATTGTCGCCCCAAATATCTCCACTCATATCAACCACAACATCCGCTTTTAGCACCTCCGCCATATATCTAGTTTTAGGTAGTGGAATCCTTGTATACCTCAGAATAAAAGACGAAATCACCTCATAAATAGCCTTCGGAAAATCGCTATATGTCCACCCATAATAAGCATTCATGGGAAGACATAACACATTCTCCTTAACACAAAAAGAATCCGACATTTGGAGTGTGGTGCGGATTACGACATGCGGGGCTACAGAATGCAATCCTCGAAAAAAAGGTTCTATGACATAGTAATTCCCCGCATTGCCAAACTCAACTCTCCCCCAATGTAACGTACTTTGCCCAATGACTAGAATTTTTGTTTTACCCGAAACAACCGTGTCAGACATCAGATTTCCGTCCATATTATCCTCTACATTCTCATTCATAATTTTCAGTCTTTGTCTGTGTGGGATTATTCTTGCCAAAAAGAAGGATGATGCCTTAGAACTCGTGACCCCTCATATTTATTCAGGAATGAAGCCGTGAGCTCCCTGTCTTAAGACACCCATAGTAGTAGCCATCGAAACCTGCATCTTTCATGAGTCTCCCCACCGTCTCAATATCATATTCTACTCTATACGGTTGAAAACAAGCCCCATCAAAGGTGGCGAAAGCAGCAGAAGACATATTATCACGCGGCTGTCCGACAGATCCAGGGTTGCAGTAGGTTTTATCGCCGAATCGCTCGATCCGCTGAATATGGACATGTCCAGATGCGAAGTAACTCCCCGACAGCGTTCCAAAATAATCAGCATTAGGATCAAGCAAATATTCATCGATGGGATCACACCATCCTCCGTGAACAAGCGAAAGCCCACCCACTGCTCGAAATACAGGAAACGTAGACAGCCAACGGAGGTTTTCATTCGTAATAATCTGACGCTGAAATTTGAGACAATCGTTAACACTTTTTGAACGCGGACAAAACCCGCCGCCGACCATGTACCAATCATGGTTCCCCATAACACATGGAATGTTACGACTTCGCAATGACTCGCAACATTCATTGACTTGCGAGTAATATCCGACAACATCTCCCAAGCAGTATATCTTCTCGATGCCCATCGCATCGATTTTCGCTAACACCTGCTCAAGCGCACAGTAGTTGCCGTGGATGTCAGAGATTAGCGCTATCATAAGAAAACATGATCCTCGATATAGCGCACGGCTCGCCCACTCCGGGTGCACGGAGGATCTGGACGCTGTTGATCCAGAAAATATTTTATGCTCATTAAGCTTTCGTTGTAACCAAATGCCGCGCGGATCGAGGTCGCCGATGATATTCGCGGGTTAATCTCGAGACATTTGAGATCCCCTCTATGAACCCGAAATTGAAAATTGGTCGGGCCAATAGCCTTGAACGCGCGCCCCAAACGCCTCATCGCCGACGTGGCACCATCCAAAACCGCCACCTTCGCACTTTGGGTGAACCCTTCGGAGGAAAGTTTTCGCTTCAGGGTCATGGAACAGCAAAGTTCTCCAAATTTGTCAAAAAAACCAGAAACCGTATACTCTTCATCGCAAGAGCCAACAATAGGCTGTGCCATTAACAAAGGCCCCAATAGCGCTTTGTGTTCATCAAAAACAGCTTGATTAGCAACTTGCACAATACCTTTTGAAGCAAATCCGCACCGTGGCTTTAGCAGAAAAGGCAGTGAGTATTCCTCGACAAGGCTATCATATGAGCCCTCAATCCTTGTCGGAATGGCAAACTCAGGAGCAAACCTCTTCAAAGCATTATAAAAGAGCCACTTATCATGACATAACTCAATCAAATTTTCGTTATTCAGGAGTACTTTCACCCCCGAAGATTCGATCGCCTCTCGGTGCTCATTCCACTTATATACATCACATTCGATTGATGGAATTATAAGATCAACGGAATGCCTAGAAACAACACTATTGAGCCACTCCAAGTATCCATCCTGACTCGTGGGGGGCGCCAGCTCAAATATATCGCAAAAAGCAGGTACAACAGAATCCTGATAAATAGTGGTGCCAACCAACCGAATGTCTTCTGCAGAAAGCCGTAACGAACGGAGAATTCCATATCCAACGATCCCACTTGCACCAGAAACCAAAACCGTTTTCATACCTCCTCCTTCCTGAAATGGGCAACTCGCCTCATGCCCTCCCAAACATCAATTACTGGGCAAAAACCAATTTGATCATACAATTCGGTACTATTGCCAAATACATTATCTGGAATATCCGGCATATCTGGCGTAAAAACAACCTTCCCCCCCCGAGCAAACGCCCCCAGTGCCGCACGTGCAACCTCGCTCAGTTCAACGTCCTGGGGAAAGGTACAAGGATAAACTCCGCTGCACCCAGTCTCCAGAACCCTGCCTATAATCTTCGCCACATCATCGGCATGTATATAATTTCTCAACGCATCATGTTGTCCATACAGTATAATGTCCTCTCCTTTTTCTGCGCAATCTGCCATCAGATAAATCAACGGTTGATGACGCCAATAAGCTCCGTTTTCCGCATAAAGTTGCGAGGGCCGAAGAACAGTCAACAATAGGCCATGGCACCGACAATAATTGATAGCAACCTCCTCAGCCTGACGCTTTGTTATTGCATAAATACCATAATAGGGAGAACTGACAGTCAACTGTGCAGAAAGTGATGATATAATCACGATATGCCGAACTCCAGCCCTCCGTGCAGCCATACAAACCTTCAGAGTACCTAATACGTTTGTCTCAACTGCTTGCAGTTGCTGTACATCTGTTGAACCACCAAAAAATGCAGCAACATGCACCACCACATCAGCTCCCAGTGGGATCTGTATATCTTCCACCGGCCCTAATAAATCGCACCGCACATCGCACCCTCTGCGGCCAAGAGTAATAACTTCATTATCCAATTGAAGAAATGACTTCAGCGTACGAGCAAGGGCGGCCGTGCCCCCCACAATAGCAATACAAGTCACGAGAAAACAACCTCTGCCAGAAGCCCGCAACTTAACTCAGGATATCGAATGCCCAGTTGGCAAAGTGCATCCACAATCTGATTGTCAATATGTAAAGACATGATTTGAGCTGTGGTAAAAGGCTTCAGATATACGCCTTCCATCCGAACAACTTTTCCGCCTGATCGTTGAATAACCTCTTTAAGGCTTTCCACCGTGTAAAACCGACGATGGCCGAGGTCTATGTCGTTTTGCGAAAGTTCAAATAAATCGGGCAATAAACCTGCGAGATGTCCCAACTGGCGATTCATACTTTCGGCATTTGGCACAGCAATATACATGCGCCCTTCAGGTGAAAGAAACTTCTGAAACTGCTTAATCAACTCTGATGGGTTGTCTACATGTTCAAGGACAAATCCAAGAACAATGACATCATACTTTTCAGATGTCACAAAATTCTCAAAAGAGGATTCTATTATCTCGGCGTTGCAATCTGGATACTTCTTTTGGAAATTCAAAATAACTGATCGAGATCCCTCAAGAATACTATACCTTTTAAAATTGCCAGCAAACACCTTTGCGCTGAAGCCGTGCCCCAGTCCAAGCTCTAAAACAGACACATCACTTTGGACAAGTTCTAATATTCTACGCGAATACCATCCCAATACAATTTGATTGTCAAAATCGTAAATAGAATTACCTGCATAGGCCTCTACATGTTCATCCAAATGATTAGCCATTATTGTTCCTTTTCTGAGGGTCCAACAAACAATGGATTCTCGCCAGAATCTCGTTTGTATATTGCCAACTGATACACTAAGTCAGTTGTTCCCTAATAGAGTCCACCGAATTAAACATCAATACATCCAGAATCGAAAGCCACGGCATGAAATGATTATCAAACTGCTTATACTCGGTTCTTTTCGGTTCCATAAAGAGCAACTCAATTCCCGCATTATTGAAAGTCTCTGTAGCATAAAGGTTTTTGCCACCGACAACATTGATATAGCGTTCCGCACCAAGACGATTACAAATCGCGATGACCTTCTCCTGAGCTTTCAAAGCGTTATCAATATCCAAGCTGGAAGAAATCAGCAACTTCGTCGTGAGACCCAAGTGGTCGCACAACATTTCAATGGAGTAGAACACATAGTTGAACAAATTCAATTCACTATAATTGACAATACTGCAAAAGAGATCAAATACTTGGTCAAAATAGGGCGCTTTTTGATAGGAGGCTCTAATTTGATTGAGAAGCTTTTTCTTGTCAAAGCAATCTGCCAATTGCCGATCCCTCACGTCCGAATAATCAGAAGCCTTTTTGAGAGGAAGCGAAAACATGGCATCCTTTCCATTTTTCAGATATCGATTCCGGTTGATCCACCCTTTTTTCGTATATTGAATATTGTCATACACCACAAATTCATCCACAGCGTTGATCAGCTGAAAATACCCGATATACGGCAGAAAATAGGGCTGCATAATGGCGATTGTTTTCATGGATTTCGTTTTTGGTTCGTCGTTAGCCGTTGTGGAGTTCGGGACATAATTTTTGCTCGTTCGTATTTTTATATTTTTATCGGTTTATTCTCCGTTTTTTGCAACGAAATTCATGTTTATATAGCTGAACCCACCCCTAAAACGTCCACTTGGAGCGAAGCGACAAAGTGCTGGCGTATTCCCGCCAGCAACACAGTTCAATGGTTGAAAGCCCGCTGCCAGGTAGGCATAATAACTTCCCATGGTTGAAAAATCAAATTTCGGGCTCGTCCTCCGTGTACTCCAGTGACCAACGGGAACGGGTGGTTGAATATTTTTTCACAACCGTTCATTTCATTCACTAGAGCAAACTTGCCCGAGGAATAGAGAGCAACTTTCCTCACTCCAACCCTCTGACTTCCTCTAGCGTAG